>CALUFQ010000041.1 GCA_944319925.1 uncultured Paraprevotella sp. | reverse complement strand
TAATCCAAGAGTTGTGCAAGTTGAAGAAAGTTAGGCTGAAAGGTGATTTCTATTCTCCCGAGTTCAACCGAAAGTTCAGAGACGAGAGTGCAGCTTTCTCATTTGAAGAAGACAAGGACAGAAAGGGACACTACCATATATGCGTGAATGACATTCCGCTTATGCAATGGTTCAGGCAGAAAGCGAATGAATGGAGAAACGGTTTAGGGATTGCTTCTACAAGACAAAATGCAGGATTGGAAATGTAGAATACGCTAAAATCACTCCAAAAACAAATAAATGCATTAGAAGATAGGGGATTATCGGAAAAATCCCCTATCTTTGTAATCGGATTGAGGAAACTCTTTCCAGGACATACGAGAAAAAGAAGAAGCGTTATGCTTATCTTGTACTTGAAAACGTAGGAAATTTTCAAATTGGATACAAGGATAGCATAGTGGTTCTCACGCTATAGCGTGGGCTGCTATTGTTACATCTGTATCCAAGGTTTCCTACGACCTTCAAGTAAAGAGTGTGGCATACAGTTCCACGCTTTTGCGTAAAAAATTTAATGATTAATATTTTCAAACATGAAACGAAAAAATATACTTCTCACATTATGGGGATTGTGGTTTTGCTTACTTATAGCTATGGCTTTCTGTGTCAATTCCTATATTGATAGAAAACGAGTTAGGTTACGTTCAGAACTAAGAGAAAACATAGGGAGCCTTTTTGAAGGGCAGTCAAGCGGCAGCGTTTTTGTAACAAATGATGACGGATTCTTCGATGAAGCATTTAGTGGCTTTCCTGCAAGACATTACAAAAGAATTGCCATACCATCAAGGCCATCTAAAGAAGGTTTTAAAGGTATTGATTCCAAAATGGGAAAAGAATTGGCTAAATATGATGAAAAAATAGATGACGACTGGAAACAATCTTATGGAGATTTGGCTTCTCTCTATGAACTTAATTGGGGTGATGAATATCCAAATGATAATGATGAGGGCTGGAATATAATCAGAATATATTATGTTGGTGCTGATGACGACATTATACAAACTAATGTTATTTTTCCTTATAAAGTAGGCTTAAAGAAAACTGAATGGGGTAATTATTACACTGTAGAACAAGCTGTCAATGAGGCTTTTGAATTTTATACAACAGATGCAAAATCCGGATTTTCTAATCGCTACCAAAAAGGCTCAAATCGCCGTATTTGGTCAAAAATATATGATTGTAATAACGAGTATTTTTCGATTGTTAAGAATGACAAGTATGGCGGTTGGACAGCAGGAATTCCTATTTATCGTCCGAAGAATATGAGTTATGAAAAGGCTCAGCGATTATATCCATATGAGAATGGGTGGATGCACAATGGATTTTATAGAGTTTTTATAGCCGCGACACAAACTACACATTACATGATTGAAGAAAACGAAACAGCTGTTATGGCAGACAGGAAAAAACTTCTTATAGGATGGGGCATAAGTATAACTATATTATTCATGTTGCTTATCATTCCATTAACAATTAGAGAAAGGAAGGCAAATAAGATTAAAACAGAAACATTATATCAACGTCTTCTCAGATTGTGTAACCCTAAAAATTTCATCAAGGAATATGATAAGGATAAAATTGACAAAGCCAATAAATTATATCAAAGATTGCTTAATATGAACTCTGATGATAAAGATGCTTTGATGCAAATGCAGTCAATGGCAGTATCTGAGCTTGGCATATCTTTAATCGATAAAGAAGAACTTGATGAATTAAAACAAAAAGTCAATCCCAAAAATTTTATGCAACCATACGATGCAGAAAAGGTTTCATTAGCAAATGAGCTTTATTCTATTCTCTCTGATGAGAATATAGATTATGTGAAGATGATGGAAGTAAGAGAAAAATCAAAAATATTGTAAAATGAGAACTATTATAATTGTATTATTCTTGGCACTGCCATTCAAATTGTTTTCCCAGACATCATCAATGGGATTTTGGGGAAATGTAATTGAAACAAATGCTGGTACACGATTGGAACTAATGGCAAGTAAAGAAAAGACTGGTGAATATGCGCTTAGTATAACACATCGATACCAAACCCTCTTGGGGGAAAGTCTGTTCTTAACCATAAATATACCATCAACTCAAGTTGAAAATTTTAAATTCCAATTAAAGCAACTAAAAAAGAAATATGACGAATGGTACAGAATCGCAAAAAACAACAGAGTTGAACAAGTTGAAAAGGATATACCAATCGCCATTTCCGCTTATGGAGATATGTATGGTTCAAAATTGTCTTATCCTGAGAAAAAAAACATAAAGGCAGTATTTTTTGTTTATAACTATGTTATACATTGTATAATAAGAGCTTCTATTTCTGGATATAATACATATCAACTTTCAGAATGGGTACTTTCTTCTACGGACTTTAATACGATTATATCTGAGATTGATAAAACGATACTACATCAACGTAATTATGATAACGACCAACGCCATACGCAAGATTTATTTCAATAATATATGGAAACTATTATAATAATTTGTGCTATAATATTTTTTGTTATTTATCTCGTAGCTCAAGATTCAAAAAAAGAGACAGCAAAAGAACGTTACGGTGAGGCAATTGGTTATGTAGCACACTCTACTGCAAATAAAATTGCAAATATTGCACATGATATTGTAGAACCTGTAAACAAAAAAAAGATACGATTGGCGAAGGAGGTGCTCGCGGACAGGAATGGAAAAATATATCGTTTTGATGATTATTCTCATAAAGGCAGGCTCAATATGTTATTAGAGGTTGATGATAGGTTAAAGCAATCTTTGGATGTTCTTGGACTTACGGAGTGTCGTTGGCAGAAAATAGCAAAACACCTTTTTTACATTGGTACAATTAGATATATGTCTCGAGAACATTCTGATTTTTCCAAAAAGAATTCTGAATTTATTCGACAACATATTATTAATGATTGGATAAACGATACCTATCTTAAGGATGGTGTTGTAACGTTAAAAGAGGCTTTATCCTATTTCTGCATTAGTGAAGAAAATTGGATTAAATTTGGTGATACTGTTATTGATATGTATAATCTTAATGATATTAAAGACATTGAAGAATTTGGAATTATAACTCAGATTATGCCAATGAGGAATAACAGGCATCTATTATAAAACTATTTAAATGCAATTAGTCTGATAAATTTTCGTACCTTTGCATCAAACAAGAGTTGTTTGACGGAATAGCAACGCAATTCATAGAATTTATGACTATTGCCAAGTCATTACCTCGTCCGTTGGGAAAAGCTTATAAGTTGCTTATTTCTAATTTATTCCTATTCTAATATCGGATTTTATGATAAAATGGCGCAAAAAATGTTCTTTTGTGATTTCCTCATCATGGAAGCAAAAATGCCTTGAAAGCTCATTCCAAATCATCGCACGATAAATTCAAAACAGTTTTTCGGCGTTTGGGAGGAAAGACATGGGATGCCCGCACGGGAATTTCAGGCGTTGGGAAAGTTGTATCTTTAGGTTGCAGACACATGTTTCTTTAGCCTAAAGATGCAGAATTCCTGTGCATACAATGGTTTTATTTGTGTTTGCTTCCCGGTCTTTGGGCTTGCCAGGTTGGGAAAAAACGGGAAAAGGCTATCATTGTAACACAATCTTAATATGAATGACACACGTCTTACACCTGCGCGGCGTAATTTTGCAGCCAAAAACAAATCATTATTATTGTACGTTATGGACATAGTGTATTTTAGTTTCATCTTGTTCCTGTTCATGCTGGCCATCGTGGACTTGATTGTCGGCGTGAGCAACGATGCCGTGAACTTCCTGAACTCGGCCATCGGAGCGAAAGTCGCCCGATTCCGTACCATTTTGATTGTGGCTTCCATCGGCGTGTTTGTGGGAGCCTCGATGAGTAATGGCATGATGGACATTGCGCGGCATGGCATATTCCAGCCGCAGATGTTCAGTTTCAACGACCTCTTGTGTATTTTCTTGGCCGTGATGGTGACGGATGTGGTGTTGTTGGACGTGTTCAACACGCTGGGTATGCCGACTTCCACCACCGTGTCGATGGTGTTCGAGCTGTTGGGCGGTACGTTCATCCTTTCAATGCTGAAAATCATTTCTGACGACAGCGGTTTGTTGACTTTCGCCGACTTGCTGAATACTGACAAGGCGTTGTCTGTGATTCTGGCCATATTCCTTTCCGTGGCTGTAGCCTTTATTTTCGGTACGTTGGTGCAATGGATTTCCCGCCTGATTTTCACGTTTAATTACAAGTCTAACTTGAAATGGAAAATTGGAATTTTCGGTGGCATTGCCGTGACGAGCATCCTTTATTTTGCTTTGTTGAACGGATTGAAGGGCACAACGTTCATGACACCTGAATTCCATGCCTGGATTGATGAAAACACAGGTATGTTTGTGCTGATTTGCTTCGTGGCGAGCACGGTATTGATGCAAATCTTGCATTGGTGCAAGGTGAATGTGTTCAAGATTGTCATCCTGTTGGGCACGTTTGCCTTGGCCTTGGCCTTTGCCGGAAACGACTTGGTGAACTTCGTCGGTGTGCCTTTGGCTGCATATTCTGCCTATCAGGATTATGCCGCCAACGGGGCGGGGCAGGCCGATACGTTCATGATGGGGTCGTTGAATGAAAGTGCACAGACTCCATTCTACTTTTTGGTGGGCGCGGGCATCGTAATGGTGTATGCGCTGGCTACGTCCAAGAAGGCACAAAATGTGGTGAAGACTTCCGTGGATTTGTCCCGCCAGGACGAGGGCGAGGAGATGTTCGGTTCCTCCCGCGTGGCCCGCAGCATTGTGCGCGGTGCCAACAACCTGAATGAGTTCATTTCGAAATATACGCCACGGCCTGTGCTCAGGTGGATTGACTCCCGTTTTAATAAGGACGAGGCCATCTTGGCCGATGGGGCGGCTTTCGACTTGGTACGTGCTTCGGTCAACTTGGTGCTTTCCGGATTGTTGATTGCATTGGGCACTTCGCTGACCTTGCCTTTGTCCACCACTTACGTGACGTTTATCGTGGCCATGGGTGCCTCCTTGGCCGACCGAGCTTGGACGCGCGAGAGCGCGGTGTTCCGTATCACGGGCGTATTAAACGTGATTGGCGGTTGGTTCCTCACGGCAGGCATTGCCTTCACGGCTTGTGCAGTGGTAACGATAGCCATGTATTATGGCGGGGCTGTGGTGATGGCCTTGTTTGTCTTTGCCGCTGTGTTCATCCTCATTCGCAGCAACTTCTCCTCGAAGAGCAAAGAAGATGTGGACTATCAGGAGCAACTGTTCAAACAGATGATGGCCACGAAAGACAAGGCCGAATCGTGGAATTTGCTGAAAAAGCATGTGGCCATGACGCAGCAGAACATGCTGGACTTCGTGTGGAAGACTTACGAGGACATCGTGAACGGTTTCGTGGACGAGGACTTGAAAACGTTGCGCCGCGCCGTGAAACATATTGATTCAGAGAAGTCGCTCCGCAAGAAGCTCCGCCAGCGCGAACTGGTGGGCATGCGCCGGATAGACAGGCAAGTTTCGTTGGAAAAGAATACATGGTTCCACTTGGCTGCCAACAGCGGCGAACAGATGCTCTACTGCCTGAAGCGCATGTCGGAGCCCTGCAAGGAGCACGTGGATAACAACTTCAATCCCCTTTCGCGCGAGTGCATCGAAGAGATTCTTCCGGTGAAGAAGAAAATCGTGGATTACTTGATGCGTAGTGAACAAATCGTTGAAGAGCGCGACTATGGGCACATTGATGCGTTGTTGGCCGAAGAGGAAGCCTATAAACAGAAGTTGTCCGAACTGCGCAAGGCACAGGAAGACCGTATCCAGATGGATGCGTCGCAAGGGTTGAAAGTGTCGTTGGTTTACCTGAACCTGTTGCAGGAAACCCAAGAGTTGCTGAGTGGCCTGCGCCACTACCTGCGTGCTTACAGGAACTTCCAGCAATAAGAAGTTGGCATTTGATTTTCCAGCCGGGACTTTTCTTTGAAAATTCCGGCTGGAAGCTTTTGCTTTTCATTATATTATCAGTATTTTTGTAAAACCTAGATAAGTCAAGCGTTATGGAGATGAAAAAGACGGTGGGAATGGCGTTGCCGATGATTCCAAGAGATGTCAGTTGGATGTATTTTAATTACCGCATCTTGCAAGAAGCCAAGAACAAGGACGTGCCTTTGTTGGAACGTCTCGGCTTCATGGGGATTTACAGCAACAACCTGGATGAGTTTTTCCGGGTGAGAATGGCCACGCAGGCAAGGATTGCCGAAAGCAGCGTGAAGCAGATGAAGACGCAAAGCGAGGAGGCCGGAGAAACGATAAAGGAAATCAACAGGCTGAACAACCGTTATAATAAGGAGTTTGAGCATGTGGTGCAGCAGCTGACGGAAGAATTGGCCAAGGAAAAAATATGCATGCTCACTGAAAAACAACTGACCGAACCGCAGCAGGCATTCATCCGTTCCTATTTCCGCAATAAGTTGGCCGGCTTCACCAATCCGATTTGGCTTTCGCAGGCCGAGCGACTGGCCAACGAGTCGGATGACACGATTTACTTGGCCGTGAAAATGACACGCTGGCATGATGACTCGAAAAAGCCCAAAAAAGAATATGCGCTTATCAAAGTGCCGGTAGAGAAGTTCGGCCGTTTTGTGGAACTGCCCGAAGGGGAAGACGGTACACATTACATTATGTATTTGGATGATGTCATCCGTTATTGCCTGCCGATGATTTTCGTCAGTGTGGATTTCGACCATTTCGAAGCCTATTCATTCAAGTTCACGAAAGACGCGGAAATGGAACTGGACAATGAGCTGGATGCAGGGACGTTGCAGAAAGTGCAGCGGGCCGTGAAAAGCCGTAAGAACGGCCAGCCCATCCGCGTGATTTTCGATGCATCGATGCCGAAGGACTTGTTTCGTAAAATCATGCAGAACCTGTCTTTGGACAAGTTTGACACGACATTGTCCGGCGGGCGCTACCAGAACCATAAGGATTTGATGAAGTTTCCCGACTGCGGGCGTAAGGACTTGAAGTATCCTGTGTGGAAACCTTTGTTCCGCCCGGAGTTCACGGGAGCGAGGAGCATGTTGGATTTGATTCGCGAGGAAGACCGCTTCCTGCATGTGCCTTACCATTCTTTTGACCATTATATCCAACTGTTGTGCGAAGCTGCGATTTCACCGCGTGTAAAGTCTATCAAGACCACGCTCTACCGGTTGGCCAAAGACAGCAAGGTGGTGGAGGCTTTGATTGCCGCTGCTAAGAATGGCAAGAAGGTCACGGTGGTCATTGAACTGCTGGCGCGTTTCGACGAGTCAAGTAACATCAAGTGGAGCAAGCGCATGAAGGACGCAGGCATTAACGTCATCTTTGGTGTGGAGGGCCTGAAAGTGCATTCCAAGTTGTTGTGGGTCGAAATGACGGGTGGTAACGACATTGCTTGTGTCGGAACGGGAAACTTCCACGAAGGGAATGCCAAGGTCTATACGGACTGCCTGCTGATGACGGCGGCTCCATCCATTGTGAAAGACGTGGCAAACGTGTTCCATTTCATTGAAAAGCCGTTCTTGCCGGTGAAGTTCAAGGAATTGCTCGTCTCACCCAACACGATGAAGAAAAACGTGCTGGCCATGATGCAGAATGAGATTAAGAACAAGCGACAGGGCAAACCTGCCTACATAAAAGTGAAAATCAACCACATCACGGACGAGGACATCATGCGTAAACTCTATGAAGCTTCGGCTGCAGGCGTGGAAGTGGACTTGCTAGTGCGTGGCAACTGTTCGCTGGTGACGGGCATACCCGGAAAAAGCGACCATATCCGCATCCACGGCATTATTGACCGTTACCTGGAACACAGCCGCATCCTTATTTTCTGTAACGGTGGCGACGAACGTTATTACATGGGTAGTGCGGACTGGATGCCCCGCAACCTGGACAACCGCATCGAGGTGATGACCCCTGTGTATAACACATTCATCCAAGAGGAACTGAAACGCATCGTGGAGTGGGGGATGAAGGATAATCAGAAAGGCAGAATCGTGGACGGGACAGGCGAAAACCGCTTCTATGCAGATCCGGAACATCCGGAGCCGTTCCGTTCCCAAGAAGAGTTATACCGTTATTATGAAAAACAGGTGGCGGAAATGCGCGCTGCCCTAAAAAAGGAGGAAGCATGATGGAAGGCATGAATTTTGCGGCAATAGACATCGGGACGAATGCCGCGCGTCTGTTGATTAAGAACATCGACCATAATCCGCTGGGCGAGACGAAATACCGGAAGGTTTTGTTCATCCGCTATCCCTTGCGGTTGGGAATGGACGTGTTCTCGAAGGGGAAAATCGGAAAGGAGCGGGCAGAGATGATGATGCGCATGATAAAGGGGTTCAAGCAGATGATGCGCATGTATGACGTGGTGGATTACCGGGCATGTGCCACAAGTGCCATGCGGGATGCCAAAAACGGGAAATCGCTCATTGCCAAGATAGAGAAGAAGACGGGCATCCGCATCGACTTGATAGACGGGAAAGAGGAAGCCGGCATCCTCTATGGGAACCATATCGAGCAGTTGCCAGACAAGGAAGGCACGTTCATGTATGTGGACGTGGGCGGCGGAAGCACGGAAATCACACTAATCCACCAAGGCAAGCTGGTAGGGTCGATGAGCTACAACATTGGAACCATCCGCTTGCTCAACCGAGCCGTGAAGGACGGCATAGTGGATGGCCTGAAAGCCGACATGGAAGGGATGTACATCAACTACGGCCCTATTAATATAATAGGTAGCGGTGGCAACATCAACAAGCTTTTCCGTCTGGCGGAGGAAAAAAACAAGAAAGAACTGATTCTTCCGGTAGATTCGTTGCGTGCCTTGCACAACAAACTGCAACCGCTTTCCATCGAGGAACGGATGGATCGTTTCGGGCTGAAGCCCGACCGCGCGGATGTCATAGTGCCTGCGGCCGAGATATTCCTGATTATCGCCGATTGCATCCATGCCGACTTCGTCTATGTCCCGACCATCGGGTTGGCCGACGGCATCATCGGGGAACTGTATGCCAAGGCCGAGCGCAAGGAGCGGGAGCGGTTTTATCGCGGAAGGTTGCAATTGAGCGCGGAAGCGCAAGGCGCGGTCAACGCGGAAACAGTGGAGCAAGAACATTGAGGGCTTGCTCCTCATTTTTTATAGTCAAAGCGAAATGGTTTGCGAATCGCACAAACGGAGATTGAGAGTTGAAGGGCTCCAACTCTTCTTTTTGTGTGGCTTTTGGGAATAATGTCCAAAGATGAAAGTTTCAAGCATTTGAAACAGGGTGTGCCGGGTCTTGAAATTTTCATGCTGTGAGGCGGGGGAGTTCCGGGTCTGTGGAAAATCAATGTGGGTACGCATAAATCATAGGGAGACTGCCGGGTGTATCATAATTCATTTTATGGCAAGATGAACTTTCCCCGCCGGTACGTTGCGACGGATTTCCGAATCCGGCGCAATTGGGGTGCGGATTTCCGAATCCGCAAGCCTTCAAGGGCTTTCCGAGAACACAGGGGTATATGTTTAATAGGTGTATTTTTGCGGGTTATGAATCCTTATACTTCATGACGTGGGATTACAAAATCCCACGCAGCAGGACAAATCCCATGCGGCAGGTAGGAGGTGCGGCATTCTTGCCGCTGGACCCTGTCACTATGGCGCGTTTGTCCATATATCGCGAGTGCGCGGCAGGAATGCCTCCCCACTAAATTTCCACTACCCCCAAAAAATCAGAATGTCATGAAATGCCTGCGAAAACAGACGAATTGTTCCGTTTTTGCTGATTTTCGTGACGCGACCTTTGCGTAATCCGGCCCAAATAGCGGATTTTTGCGCGATTTTTTTGCACAAAACGGGGTTTCTGTGCAAGGTTTTGTCAGAGACATTTACTTCTTGGAGCAGTCTGACGGGAAATTTCGGGGCCGGAACGCGAAAATCCGAGCCCCGGAATTCTTTTTTCGGGGCTCGGAATTTTTTTTTCGGGGCTCGGACGGAAAAATCCCGGTACAGAAACTTTTTCGCGGCGGCTCCGGGGGTGTTTTTCTTTCCCGTTGGAACTTTTTCCCGGACACGTTTCCCCTGTCGTTTTGTCGGCGGAATCCCCCGACGGGCTTTCCCGCCGGTCGGCTTTCTGCGCCGGGAGTGTCCCGTGTCCCGTCAAAAGGGAAGGTTGGGAGGGGATTCCGCGACATTTTGATTTCCGCAAGGCGCGTGTGGCTGCGTTCTTTCCGCGCTGTCCCGTCCCGGCGGCCGAATACGCGAATCTCAGAAGGCGAAAATGAGCAAATTGTCAACGCGCACCCGAATGTTCATTCTGTCAATGGAAGGATGTGCGCAGGGGGCGCATTTCCCTTCGCGCCGAAATCCGGATTATGTCCCCTTGCAGGTGGGCGTTGTCATTACTGCGGACTTTGGGCTGTTTACGGAAATTCAAAACAGTTTCTTAAAAAAAGGGAAGGTGGAGACATTGGAAAGCAAAAAGTTTTGTATTTTTGCCCGGTAAAAATGAAACTTGACATGAAATGGTTGCAACTTTTGTGCCTTTTGTTCGTAGCTGCGGACGTGTTCTCCGTCCCGGCGCGTAGTCGCGTGTTCCGCGCGAAAATGGCCGACGGGACTTATCAGGACATTCGTTTTTGCGGGGATGAACGCCGCAGTTTTTATTTGGATATGGACGGGTATGTTGTGGAAAAGAACGCCGAAGGGTTGTTCGTGTCCACGGGGACGAAGCCGTCCGCGCTTTTTCCCAAGACGCGCAGTGCGCGCTATTCAGGAATCGGCTCGCTGGAAAATGCGCCGATCAAGTCGGTCGGAAGCCCGAAAATCCCCGTGATTCTTGTGAATTTCGCTGATGTGAAAATGACGGTGGCCGACACGGACGAGGCCATCCAGGAATATTATGACTTGTATTGCAACGGGACGCGCGACGGGAATCTTTATACAGGTGCGGGAAGCCATGGTGCCGTGCGCGACTATTTCGCACAACAAAGCGACAGCATGTTCTTGCCTGAGTTCGAAGTGGTCGGCCCGGTGACGTTGTCTCGTCCGATGGCGTATTACGGGGAAAACAGCGGCAGCACGTCGGATGTCCATTTTATGGATTTTTGCCGTGAGGCGTTGGAACTTGCAATGGCCACAGGTGTTGATTTTGCGAAACGGTTTGACAATGACCAAAACGGCACGGTGGATTTGGCATTTTTCATTTATGCGGGCTTTCCGGAGTCGGACAAAGGCGTGGACGAAGATGCCATCTGGCCGAAAGAATGGCTCAATCCGACGGAAATCAATGGGGTGACCGTCTCCGTGGTGGCTTGTGGCAGCGAAATGACGGTGGCTTCGGGCGGCATGCCGACGGGGATTGGTACGATGTGTCATGAACTGTCCCATTCGTTAGGATTGCCCGACACCTATGACACACAATATTACACGGCGTTGGGGATGTCCTATTGGTCGTTGATGGACTCGGGGAGTTATGTGGACAATGGGAAAGTCCCTTGCGGATATACGGCTTATGAGCGTGATTTCCTGCAATGGCGGCCGTTGCAGATTCTTGAGCGAAGCACTACGGTGCGCCTGCGTCCTCTTGAAGCCGGCGGCGCGGGGTATAAAATCTTGAACGAGGAGAATCCAGATGAATATTATGTGGTGGAAAACCGCCAGGCCGTAGGTTGGGACTCCTCGTTGGGTAGTATCGGGCATGGCATGCTGGTCACGCACGTGGATTATGACCCAAATGCCTGGGCCGGAAACCGTTTGAACGTGGACGAAGACCATCAGCGCATGACATTTTTTCCGGCCAATAACTTATATGTCGGACAGTATAATGCGAGTTCTTCGGCTGAGTTGGCCCATGCGTTGAGTGGCCAGCCTTATCCGGGCGTGTCCGGCAACGAGTCGCTGACCGATACTTCGGTGCCTTCTTCGGTAGTCTTTGCGGGTGGCTTCATGGGCAAGCCGATTAAACAAATCCGAGAGTTGGAAAACGGCGATATTGTATTTAAGTTCATGCCGAAAGGCAGGCTGGAAGCACCGGAAAACGTGGAGGTTGCAAATATTGCGGAAGACGGATTCAGCTTGACGTGGTCGGAAAGCGGGAAGGCTGCATGTTACAAGGTGGAGGTTTATGGGCTGGATGCCGCTGGAGGATTGGAGGCAAGTCCGTTGTCGGTCGTGGATTCCGTCTATGCCACGTCTTGCCGGATAGCTTTTTCCGAAGAGATGGCGGATGGCGAGGATTATGTGTGCCGCGTTTTGGCGATGCACGATGAATACGAGGATTCCCCGTATTCCGATACATGCCGGGTGGACATGTCCGCGACGGCCATCTCGCAAGTCAAGTCGGACGATGTGCCGATGGTGGAAGTCTATTCCTTGAATGGCGTGTTGCAGGCAACTTCCCTTGACGCGGTGAAGAACTTGCCGAAGGGCGTATATGTTCTGCGGAAAGGGAGAGAAACGAAAAAAATTGTTGTGGACTAAATAGATATGACGATGAAAAAAATGAACTTGAAATGGGTATTGGTTTGCCTGGGTTTGCTGTTTACGGTGAATGCGCAGGCGCAGTTGGGAAATCTGCTGAAAAACGTGCTGGGAGGCGGCAATGCTTCTACCGGCCAGACCGAAACGACCACGGAAAACAAGGTCGGCGGCTTGGTTTCTTTGTTTCAGAACCTGATAGGCAAAGACAAGGTGGACAATTCCAGCCTGAAAGGCGAATGGGTGTACGAAAGTCCGGCCGTGGCTTTCGAATCGTCCAACTTGTTGAATAAGGCTGGTGGTAAATTTATTGCCAACACGTTGGAGAACACATTGCAGAAGTATCTGGATAAAATAGGCTTTAGTGAAGGGAAAGTGGAGATGGCGTTTGACGGGGATTCTACTTTTCAAATGAAAATCGGCTCTCAGACGATTGACGGCATTTACTCCGTGAACGAGAACGAGCTTTCCCTGAAACGTAAGGCCGTTTTGCTGAACGCCCGTCCCGTAACGGCGAATATCGCGGTGAAGACAGATAACATCCAAATCACATTTAAAGCCGACAAGTTGCTGGAGTTTTTCACGAACATTTCCAGCATGACTTCCAATAACACGTTGAATCTGGTAAGCAAGCTGGCTAGCGGATACGATGGCATGCAGCTTGGTTTCCAGTTTAAGAAGAAAGAATAAACGGGGATTCGGGACTTTTATGAAAAAACGCACGGTTTCATCAGGAGGTGATGCCGTGCGTTTTTGTCTATTTACGGGGAACAAATGTCAGTTTCTTGGGGATTTTTGCCAATTTCCGGTTTTCAACGACTTTTTTGATGACCGCGCCGTCTTCCTGTTCAAATAAATAAGTGGAGTCATTTTCCACCGTGAGCCGGACTTGCTGGGTTTCCGAACCGAAATCATTAGACAACCGGAACGTGGCTGTCTTTTCATCTTCGATTTTGGCCGAGGTAATCATCCACACGCCATACACGTTGCCGTTCATGTAGCCATGCAAGGGGCCGAACATTTCCATTCCCGGCACATTGATACTTTCTTCGTATAGGTCAATGTGGAGGTTTATTTTGTTTTCCGGGTCATAAAGGGTGCGCTTGAACGGTTGTTGCGCCCCCGATACCGCGGTGTATGCGCACAACACTGCGGAAAGAATGCATTTTTTCATATTGCTCGTGTTCGTTTTGGCCAAAGGTACGCCAAGTTTTCCAAAAAAGGAAGCTTGTTAACGGTTTTTAGTACAATGGCGAGATGGGGTATTCTTAGGGTTTATCGGGTATTTTGGAACTTTTTGAGGGTTATTTGTTGGATAACAGGCATTTTCTTTTTTGTTGTTTCAGTATTATTTGTAACTTTGCTCTTGTAAATAAAAGGTTAGGAATGAAAAAAGAATTAAACCGGCCTGATTTCATTTTCGAATCGAGCTGGGAAGTATGTAATAAGGTCGGTGGTATATATACGGTGTTATCCACACGTGCAAAGACTTTGCAGGATGCATTGGAAGACAGGATTGTGTTTATCGGGCCGGATGTTTGGAAAGGAAAGGAAAATCCTTTGTTCTTGGAAGAGCCACATTTGTGGGAAGAATGGCGCGTGAGGGCTGCGGAGGAAGAAAACTTGCACGTGCGCCTTGGCCGTTGGGACATTCCGGGAAGACCCATTGTGGTTTTGGTGGACTTCCAGCCCTATTTCGCGATAAAGAATGACATATACGCCCGTCTTTGGGAGGACTTCAAGGTGGATTCCCTCCATGCGTATGGCGACTACGACGAGGCTTCCATGTTCTCATACGCCGCAGGGCGGGTCGTGGAGAGCTGTTACCGAAATATGTTGGTGCCGCGCTTCAAAAACGTGATTTATCATGCCAACGAATGGATGACGGGGCTTGGAGCCTTATACATCAAAAAACATGTGCCTGAGATTGCTACGGTGTTCACCACGCATGCCACCAGCATCGGCCGTTCCATTGCCGGGAACCACAAGCCGCTCTATGAATATTTGTTTGCCTACAACGGCAACCAGATGGCGCAAGAGCTGAACATGCAGTCAAAACACTCCATAGAGCGCGAAACGGCCCACAATGTGGACTGTTTCACCACGGTGAGCGAGGTGACCAACCGGGAATGCGCGGAATTGTTGGACAAGCCGGCCGACGTGGTGCTGATGAACGGTTTCGAGAAAGACTTTGTGCCCTCAGACGCAGACTTTGCACGGAAACGTGCGGAGGGGCGCAAGAAATTGCGCGATGTGGCCGGCGCCTTGTTGGGTACGACATTTGACGACGATGTGTTGATTGTTTCGACCAGCGGGCGTTACGAGTTCCGGAATAAAGGCATTGATGTGTATATGGAAGCTTTGAACCGGTCTTTGCGGAACAAGGATTTGCACAAGCAAGTGCTGGCTTTCATACAAGTGCCGGGTTGGGTGAGTTGCGCCCGCGAGGATTTGCAGAAGCGTTTGGCTGCGGGCGTATGGGATAATACTCCGCTGGAATGGCCTTTGCTGACCCATTGGTTGCATGAAATGTCC
This sequence comes from uncultured Paraprevotella sp., assembly GCA_944319925.1. Lineage (GTDB taxonomy): Bacteria > Bacteroidota > Bacteroidia > Bacteroidales > Bacteroidaceae > Paraprevotella. Next base: position 14,460 of record CALUFQ010000041.1, on the reverse strand, counting down.
CATGACCAAGTGATAGATTATGTGAAACGTTTCAACATGTGGAATCGTCCGGAGGACAAAGTGAAGGTCATTCTTGTGCCTTGTTACCTGGATGGTGCTGATGGGATTTTCAATGTGCCTTATTATGACATATTGATAGGAACGGACATGACGGTTTATGCTTCCTATTATGAGCCGTGGGGATACACGCCGTTGGAAAGCGTGGCTTTCCACGTGCCTTGTATCACAACAAACTTATCCGGATTCGGGGCATGGGTCAACCAACTTTTGGGACATGAAGGCACTTTGATTGATGGGGTGCAGGTCGTTCGCAGGACAGATTATAACTATTCAGAGGTGGCTGATGCCATAAAGGACGCTATTACGGAATATGCGTCTTTCACAGCGGAAGAGATAGCTGCCGCGCGTCAGCATGCGGCCTGGATTTCGGAACATGCCCTTTGGAAGAATTTCATTAAATATTATTATCAAGCCTATGACATCGCTTTGAGACGTGCTCATGAACGCATGGATGGCGGCAGGGGCAAGGCTTAGTTGTGTTTTCTAACAAAGAGTTTATTTTGTATTTTAATTGATAGCGTATGAAAATTAAAGCAAGTTGTTCTAATGGCGCGAATTGGAAACAAGTAAATGTGAAATCAAGGATTCCGAAAGAGCTGGACAAATTGGAAGAATTGTCCCGCAATATGTGGTGGGCTTGGAACCATGACGCGCGTTCGCTCTTCCGTAACTTGGATGAAGATTTGTATGAAAAGGTGGGTGGAAACCCTGTGATGCTTTTGGAACAGCTCAGTTATGAGCAGATGGAGGAATTGGCTCAAAACAAGGCGGTGGTGCAGAAAATGAACCACGTCTATGATATGTTCCGGGAATATATGGATGTGGAACCGGACCACACCCGTCCTTCCGTGGCTTATTTTTGCATGGAATATGGCTTGAGCCATGTGCTGAAGATTTATTCCGGAGGTCTGGGCATCTTGGCCGGCGACTATATGAAGGAGGCTTCGGACAGCAATGTCGATATGTGCGGCATCGGCTTCCTCTACCGTTATGGCTATTTCACGCAAACCTTGTCCATGGACGGGCAGCAGATTGCCAACTATGAGGCGCAGAACTTCGGGAGCTTGCCCGTGGAACGCCAATTGGACGAACATGGAAATCCGTTGATGTTGGAAGTTCCCTATTTGAACTATAAGGTGTATGCATCCGTTTGGCGCGTGAACGTTGGCCGTGTGAAACTCTATTTGCTGGACACGGACAATGACCTGAACTCGGAGTTCGACCGCCCGATAACCCACACGCTGTATGGCGGCGACTGGGAAAACCGTCTGAAACAGGAAATCCTGTTGGGCATTGGCGGCGTGTTGCTGCTGAAGCGTTTGGGCATCAAGAAGGATGTTTATCATTGCAACGAGGGCCATGCAGCCTTGTGTAACGTACAGCGTTTGTTGGATTACGTGCAAGAAGGCCTGACGTTCAACCAGGCGTTGGAACTGGTGCGTGCATCTTCGCTCTACACCGTGCATACGCCTGTGCCGGCCGGCCACGACTATTTTGATGAAGGGCTTTTCAGTAAGTATATGAGTGGGTATGCCCCCGCATTGGGCATTTCTTGGGATGAATTTATCGGCATGGGACGTCAGAATCCCGAAGATCATTCCGAACGTTTCTGCATGTCCACTTTTGCTTGCAACACCTGCCAGGAAGTGAACGGTGTGAGCTGGCTTCACGGGAAGGTTTCCCAGCGCATGTTCGCCAACATTTGGAAAGGCTATTTCCCCGAAGAAAGCCATGTGGGTTACGTCACCAATGGTGTGCATTTCCTGACTTGGGCCGCTACGGCTTGGAAACGTCTGTACGAACGGAATTTCGACAAGACTTTCCTGTCTGACTTGAGCAACGAGAAAATTTGGCATGCCATTTACAATGTGCCCGACGAAGATATTTGGAAGACACGCATGGAATTGAAGACGAAGCTCATCCATTATATCCGTGAGAAGTTCCGCGACAGTTGGCTGAAGAACCAGGGCGATCCTTCGCGTGTGATTTCCTTGATGGACAAAATCAACCCGAATGCGTTACTGATTGGTTTCGGTCGCCGTTTCGCTACCTATAAACGTGCACATCTGTTGTTCACCGACCTTGACCGTTTGGCCAAAATCGTGAACAACCCGAATTATCCCGTGCAGTTCATCTACACCGGTAAGGCCCATCCTGCCGATGGTGCGGGTCAAGGTCTTATCAAGAAGATTTATGAGATTTCACAGCGTCCGGAATTCTTGGGCAAGATTATTTTCTTGGAGAACTATGACATGCAGTTGGCCCGTCGCTTGGTGAGCGGGGTGGACATTTGGATGAACACACCGACCCGTCCGTTGGAAGCCAGCGGCACATCAGGCGAAAAGGCATTGATGAACGGTGTGTTGAACCTCTCTGTGCTTGATGGGTGGTGGCTTGAAGGCTATCGCGAGGGTGCCGGATGGGCTTTGACAGAAAAGCGCACCTATGACAACCAAGGTTACCAAGATCAGTTGGATGCGGCCACCATCTACAGCTTGTTGGAGAACGAAATTCTTCCGTTGTATTATGCCCGCAACAGCAAGGGGTATTCAGCCGGTTGGGTGAAAGCCATCAAGAATTCCATCGCGCAAATCGCACCACACTACACGATGAAACGCCAGTTGGATGATTATTACAGCAAATTCTACACCAAGGAAGCCGAACGATTCAAGAAATTGGCTGCCAACGATTACGCCAAAGCCAAGGAAATCGCGGCTTGGAAAGAACAGGTCGTGGCCAAGTGGGATCAAATTCAAGTGGTTTCGGCCGACAAGTGCGATGATTTGGTGAACGGGACGATAGAGAGTGGCAAGGATTACACTATCCGTATCGTTGTGGATGAAAAGGGATTGGACGATGCCATCGGCATTGAACTGGTGACCCTGCATACCGACAAGGACGGCGCAGACCATGTCTATTCCGTGGAACCGTTGAAGGTCGTGAAACGTGAAGGCGACTTATATACGTTCGAAGTTATCCACTCCATCAACAATGCCGGAAGCTTCAAGGTGGCTTACCGCATGTTCCCGAAGAACGAGGACTTGCCGCATCGTCAGGACTTCTGCTATGTGAAATGGTTTAATTGATTGTCCTATCCCTGCATAACGGGAAGACTCATACAAAACGAATCCCGGATGTGTTTCTATGACGCATCCGGGATTTTTTTTAGCTGTTTTGAACTTTTTACGTACATGGCATTATAAGAAACAGCTTTGAATTTCTACAAAAAGTTTTTCCTTGCCAGATGTATTCAAAACAGTTTCCCAGGCTAGGGGAACTGTATCTGCAAGCCTAAAGATGCAATGTTTACTCCACGGCGTGTTTTCCCGGGGTACTGCAGGAATTTTTGTCGGCGTGTCTTGTTTGTCTATTGCTGATAACCATACGCCGTAGCTTGTCCTAACGAGTCCGTCACGCTGGCCGCCAGCGTCCGCATGGTTGTGGTGAAGGCCGTTGTAAGCGAGTCGTAAGGGATGGTGCAGGTGGGGCTTCCTGCGGCATAGGGCGCGATTTCGTATTGCTGGTAGGTGAATTGTACGCCCTGCGCCCTGCATATCGGCGGTGTGGCGGGCAATGGGAAAAAGATGTCTGCATTATCAACAAGCAGCATGTCATAAAACTCTTTTTCGTTGTCCGTCTTAAAATATCTTTTTTGCAATGCTTGTTTAATCATGCCGCGCAATTTTTCCTTCCCGTTTTCCGTGAACATATCCCATCCGAATTTTCGTCCGTCCACCTTACGGAAGACGGCTCCCGTCAGGCTTTCGCTACCGTGTGCCCCTCCGGCGTATTCATACACTTCGTTCGTGTAGGTGATGAAGAGCTTGGTTTCGAAAAGTTTTTTGAGCTGCACGTAGTAGCAGGATTGCCCCATGGCGGTGTTCTCCCCGAGTTCGGCAATGTCTTTCCTGATTTGTTCTGCGCGGGCTTTTCCGTAATATTCCGTCAGTTTCTTCCCGTCGTTCAGGTCGCCATTGTAGGTGCCGCCTAGCTGTTCGTTAATCCATTCGCGTATGTTTTGGCTGAGTGCGTTCCCGTTTTCGGCGGGGTAGTCGATAGAAAGCTTGCAGCCTTCCGTGCTTTCCTTTTCTTCCCATGCGATGCTTTCCGTCTTCAGCAATCCGTTGTTTGCTGTTGTGTCTTGTTGTTTTTTGTCGGGTTGGCAAGCCGTCAGTCCGAATGCCAGCAGGCATGCAGCCCAGGCAGTGTGCAATTGAATGTTTTGTTTCATTGTTCTTCCTTTCTTTGGATTCTTGTATTCAAAGATACGCCTTTCCTTTGGTTCATGGATGTTTTTCTCGCCTAAAAACGGTTAATTGAACGCGACTTGTTTCCTTGTGCCATCAGCCATCAGGATGTCCACGCTCTTTCGGTCGTCAGAGACTTTAATGCTTTTCACGGGATGGAGTTCCTTTTTTGTGAATACCTTGCCGCCCTTTTTCCAAAGCATCAGCGTGATGAAGATTTGTTCTTTCTCTACGTGGCTTTCCGTCATGATGAGTCCGCATTTCCGGCTCACTGGATGTAGTCCTTCCGGGTATTCCACGATGGTCTTGTCCCAGCCTTGCAAGGGGATTACGGCCAATCGGTATTGTCCGTTGTTTAATATGGTGGCTTCTTTCGTCTTGGATTTTTCCTCTTCCAACGTCATTCCTTTGATTTCAGGAAGAGTGTAATGCCCCAGCCTGACAGTAGTGGCTACGGGGGTGTGCACTTTGTCCACTCTTAACACGCCTCCAGGCAGGGAAATGTCGGCCAGCTGGTAGCGGATTTCTCCATTGGTTTCCAATATGGCATCGCGGCGATAGATGCCGTCCTCGAACCCCTTGAAGTCATAGAGCCGTAACACTTCCCATTGTCTTTTCCCGTTCAGCGTGGCGTAGTTCATGGAGACTTCGCCGTTCGGACCGTCGGCCATCCATGGGAATTCCGTGTGGTAGGCCAGCTTGTTGTAGTTTTCCGAACTGCGGAACTTCTGCCAATCGGCCGCTACCGTTTCGTGGCACCATGAGCGCATTTCCGCGCCGCCGCAGTCGGGGTAGTCCGTAATTAGCAAGTTTGTGGCCGGTTGAAACTTATGATAGACGTGGCCTTTTTTGAACTCCTTGTCCCACGGCCCGTTGTTTTCCGTGGATGTCCAAAACGGGTTGTCGGGTGGAAGCAGGAGGCTTAGAAACGCCTTGCCGCACCAATATACGCTTCCGCGGCAGCTGTAGATTTGCACGGCGGGGGCAAAGGGGCCGTAGAAGCCCATCGTGGGCACGTTGTCCTCCAAAAAGTCTGGATTTTGAAGGAATTGCAGCAGGGTGGAGGAGGCGATGCGGCGCATCCAACCATAATTAGCTTCGGGATAATTCTCGTAGCCCAGCAGGGCGAGCGGGACGACAGCGGCGAAACGGTAGGGGATGCTTCGTCCCCACATGTTCATCCGCCCGTCCGCACTGAACATGTAAGGGTAGTTGTCTATCAAGTCTCGCTGGTTTTTCATGAACTGTGCGGCGTATTCGGGATAGAAGTGGCCGTACATTTGTGCCCATATCGGGCCATACATCTGGAATGCCCACATGCTGTAGTAGTCGTAGGCTGGCGCGTCGTTGTACCATCCCTCGCCCCGGTAGAGCTTGAGGCAGTTTTCCAGGTTTTCTTTCATCCGCTGGTCGTTGACGGCATAGCCCTGTTCTTTAAAAAAGCTGATGACAAAGACGTTGAAGAACATCCAGTTTGAGCCGATGGTGGGGCCGTTGCCGTAGCTAAGCATAGTGGCGGCCAGTTGGTCTTTCTGTGCTTGTGTGAGCGGTTCCCATAGGATGTCCTTGGCCACGGAAAGTGAGATTGCCAACGCGCCGAACTCCACCAGGATTTGGCTGGGGCCGCCAGTGCGGAGGGGGATGTAGCTGGGGCTGTCCGGGTTGACGAGGTTGAGCAGTTGGTGGCGGTAATAGTCGGCCACGCTGATGCCGTTCAATGTCAGTCCGGGGTCTTCGCGCAACAGAGGCGCGGCGATGAACAACGTGCGGCATAGTCCTTCGAGCTTGGCTGTAGGCACTTCCCTCTCATTCCGTGGATAGGTCTTTTCAAGTTGCTTGGGGAAATACATCGGGTCGTCCAAAGTGCGGATATAAGTGAAAGCTCCGTCAAGCAGGTATTTGGCGGCAGCAATCCAGCCGTCGCGTGTCATGCCAGTGTGAGGGCTTAGTTTGTAGTCCGGGTCGGGTACGGTGAAAGTTTGTTCGATGGCGTGGGTCGGGGTGGCCACTTGTGACTGCAAGGCAGGGGCGCAACTCAAAGCGGCGGCCAGAAAGACGGTTTTCAGATATTGCATTTTCATTTGAATGGTAATTTAAGGATTTCTTATGAGGCCAAAGATACGAAAAACTTTCTATCCGGTGGCTCGTGCGGGACAGAAAAAATTCCGTTTGGTTTGCGCGACAGGGGTTGGCCGGTGGATTTGCCTTTTGTGGGGTAAAGGAAACGCAGGATTTCGGGAAAAAATGTAAAAAGTAACGGAAATCCCAAGAGTTTTGCGATAGTTTTTATTATCTTTGCCTGGTCTTGATAAAAAACACAAACGATACGATGTATTTGAATGAAGAAATGGAAACGTTGACTCGCACGGAAATCGAGGCCTTGCAGTTTGAACGTTTGTTGCGCACGTTGCGGCGTTGCATGAAGTCGCCTTTTTACCAGAAACGTTTTGCCGAACATCATTTGTCGCCTTCCGACATCCATTCGTTGGATGATTTGCGGAAGATTCCTTTCACGACCAAGCAGGACTTGCGGGACAATTATCCTTTTGGGTTGGCAGCCGTGCCCATGAGCGAGGTCGTTCGTCTGCACTCTTCCAGCGGCACGACAGGGACACCCACGGTTATCCTGCACACGCAGAAGGACTTGGACGAATGGGCCAACGCCGTGGCGCGCTGCCTCTACATGGTGGGACTGCGCCGTGGCGACGTGTTCCAGAACTCGTCGGGCTACGGGATGTTCACCGGTGGGCTGGGATTCCAATACGGTGCGGAGCGTTTGGGGATGCTGACCGTGCCAGCCGCAGCAGGAAACACTAAGCGGCAAATCAAATTCATTACCGATTTCGGCACTACGGCCCTGCATGCGATTCCCAGTTACGCCAGCCGCCTGCACGAGGTAATGGAGGAGATGGGTATCGACCCGGTGCGCGACACGAAACTGCGTACTTTGATTATCGGTGCCGAGCCTCATTCGGAAGAACAACGGCGCAAAATCGAAAAGATGTTGGGCGTGAAAGCCTATAATTCTTTCGGCATGTCTGAAATGTGCGGCCCCGGCGTGGCATTCGAATGTCAGGAACAAAACGGAATGCACATTTGGGAAGACTATTACATTGTGGAAATCGTCGATCCCGTGACATTGGAGCCCGTGCCCGAGGGCGAAGTGGGTGAGTTGGTACTGACCACCATCAATCGCGAGGCCATGCCGCTGTTGCGCTACCGCACTCGTGACCTGACCCGCATCCTGCCCGGCGATTGCCCCTGCGGTCGCCACCACAAACGGCTTGACCGCATGAAAGGACGCAGCGACGACATGATGATTTTGAAAGGCGTGAACATCTTCCCCATACAAATAGAAACGGTGCTCATGCAGTTTGATGAATTGGGTACGGAGTACCTGATTACGCTCACCAACGAGGAAGCCAACGACCTGATGACTGTGGAAGTGGAGTTGAAGGATTTCAGCGACGATTATCCCCGCCTGCAGGCTCTGACGCGCGAAATCACGCGCCAGCTGAAGGACGAAATCCTGCTGACCCCGATGGTGAAACTTCTGCCCAAGGGCACTTTGCCAAAGCAGGAAGGCAAGGCCGTGCGCGTGAAAGACCTGCGGAAAACATTAATTTAGGAATTAGAAAGCATACGTCATGATAGTACATCAATTATCTGTATTTGTAGAAAATAAGTCGGGCACGTTGTTGCGTGTGTTGGACTTGTTCAAGGATGCGGGCATCCAACTGATTGCCACCACGATTTCCGACACGGTGGAATATGGCATTTACCGTATTATCTGTTCCGAACCAGCCAAGGCATACGATGTGCTGAGGGAGGCTGGCATTTCGGCCAGCATGTCCGAAGTGTTTGCCATCACGCTTGACAATCATCCGGGGCGTGCGGCCGATGCTGTGCGGGCTTTGGCTGAAGAGGGGATATGTATTTCCTACCTTTATACATTTCTTTTGGGAGGGAAAGGCATTATGGTCTTCCGCACGGATGACGCGGAACGCACGAAAGAAATTATCCGTTGCAAGCAATTGGCTTCGTTGGACGATGCCGCTTTGTTGGCCCTTGCCTGAAGAAGGCTTATATAGTCCATGATATCCGGGGGTAAATCAAGCAGGAGGAAAACTCAACGGTTTTCCTCCTGCTTGATTTTGTTGTGGCCCGTTATGTGGTTTGGGAAGTGTTTGGAAATTATCGTGCAATGATTTGGGAAGAGTTTTCGAGGCAGTATTCAAGCTAGCCGGAAAATTGCCCAAAGCGCACATGTAAACAACACATCAAGCGAGGAAAAAGCTTTCAGTGGAAATCTCACACAGTTTCTTAGTATCTGAACTTATTCTTGATGTTTTCTTTCAGGAATCCGTGGCGGTAAGCGTAAAGCAGTTCTTTGAGTTCTTCGATTTGGCTTTCGATTTCCCTTCCCTTGTCGGTATCCCTCACCATCATTCGCTGGGTGCTGAGTTCCACGATTTGCGTGGTGCTGACGATGTCTGTCCCGTTTTTGATGGCTTCTTCGGCCGAGGTGAAAGGCTCGTGTTGCACCAGTTGGAATCCGCGGCTGTGGAACACGAGAGTATAACCGGCAATGCCGGTAGTGTCGTGGTAGGCTTTGGCGAATCCCCCGTCGATGACCATCAGTTTCCCGTTGGCTTTGATAGGCGTTTCGCCGCGGCCGACGCGCACTGGCACGTGTCCGTTGATGATGTGGCGGTGTTGTCCCTCAACACCGAATGCGTCAAGAATCATGTCGCAGACTTTCTCGTCGTCACGCAGTTTGTAGTAATAGCCCTTTTCTTCCGTGTGGGTGTCCTTGTCTTCCAGGAAATAGCGTTCAAACGTGGTCATCTTGGATTTGTCGAACAAAGGAGAGTCTGCTCCGCACCAGAGATACCAGAAGTAGTCGATGGCGAACTTGCGGTCTTGGGCGTCAGTGTCGCTGTTGAAGGCCGAGCGGAGCACGATGCCGATTTTGTCTAAAAGGGCGCGTCCTTTGAACTTTTCGCCGTTGATGTCAACTTCTTTCAGGGTTCCGTCCGCGTTCAGCGGCACGGAGGCATGGAAAAGCAGGTTGGAGTTGAAGATGCCATACATGCATCCGTGTGAGAAGAGGCATTGCACGTGTTTGTTTAGCTTGTCGCTGACGCTGAAAGAGTGGTGGAGCTGGCAGACCAGCTCTTGTTCTTCGGGTGTAAGTTTGTAAGGGTCTTTCGGATCCACGGTGGGGAAATTGCAGTCCCTCATGGTGTATTCCCGACCGTCCTTGACGAACAGTTTTCTTTGGAAGTCAATGTGTTCGAGCAGTTTCCGGCCTTGCATGTGCCATTCTGGACGGCTGTCTATCATGGCCGCTTCTAGTTTGAACTGGATGATACTGATGGCTTTGTGCATTTGCGCGATGAGCCGTCGTGTCTTCTGGTTGTGGCGCGTGTCGTCTTTTTCCAGTTGCGGCCCGAAGAAACGGCACGGGTCATCGGCATACGTTTCCATGGCGAATGTGACAAGGGGCACCAGGTTGATGCCATAGCCGTCTTCCAAGGTGGCCAGGTTGCCGTAGCGCAACGTGAGGCGCAACACGTTGGCGATGCAACAGTCGTTGCCTGCCGCAGCACCCATCCAAAGGGCATCGTGGTTACCCCATTGTATGTCGAAGTTGTGGTAGTTACAGAGCGTTTCCATCACGATGTGTGCGCCGGGGCCGCGGTCGAAAATGTCGCCGAGGATATGCAATTGGTCGATGCTCAGCCGCTGGATGAGGTTGCAGATGGCGCAGATGAACTCATCGGCGCGTCCCGTGGAGACGATGGTCTCGATGATGCGGTTGAAGTAAGCCTGTTTGTTGTAGTCAAGCGGAGACTCGTGGAGAAGTTCCTCGATGATGTAGGCAAACTCGCGTGGCAGGGCCTTGCGCACCTTGGAGCGCGTGTATTTGGAAGAAACCGATTGGCATACGCTGACCAACTGGTGGAGCGTGATGTTGTAGAAATTTTCCATGTCGGTTTCCGAGGCTTTGATATATTGCAGTTTTTGTTCCGGATAGTAAATGAGGGAACAAAGTTGCTTGATTTCGGCTTCCCGCATGGTTGTCCCGAAAATTTCCGTCACCTTGCGCTTGATGTTTCCCGACGCATTTTTCAGGATATGCTGAAAGGCTTCATACTCCCCGTGGATGTCGGCCAGGAAGTGTTCCGTGCCTTTGGGCAGGTTCAGGATGGCCTCCAAGTTGATGATTTCCGTGCAGGCCGACCCGACATCCGGTACGTTTTGGGAGAGCAGTTCCAGCAATCTCATGTCGCTGCGTATCTTTTCGAAGGAATATGTGCTTGTCATATCGTTTGTTTGTCTTTTTTTCGTTTTACAAAAATACATATTTCTTTCTGTCTCCGCAATGCTTGCGGCGGGTTTTCTTGTTTCTTCGTGGCCGATGGGCACTTCTTGTGTGTTAATTCTCTTAAGAAAGCATCAATATCACGCAAACATTTTCCTGTGGTGGCAAAAAAGATGTAATTTTGCAAAACTATTAAAAGGAGGGAATGCGGAGAAAATGCTTTTTTGCGATGTTTGTTTGCGGCTTGTTTTTGGCCGTTTCCTCTGTTTGCGGGGCGAATGCATTGCCGTCTTGCATCGTGCAAGGCGGCAACAATGCGGGCGGGGCCGGGGATACGTTGGCATCTGCGGGGGAATCCGGCCGCAAAAGATATAATCCCGTCAAATGGCTGGGGCGTTACTTGAGCAACACGAACAAGCACAGCGACCGCCCGTTTGATTTCAGTTTCTTGATTGGGCCGAGCTATACGGCTGCCACGTCGGCCGGGCTGGGTGCCACGGCATCCGGGTTGTATTCGTGGGATCGTTCCGACCCATCGTTGCCGAAGTCCAACGTGTCGGTGTTTGCCAATGCGTCTTTGTCGGGGATGATGTCTGTTGGTTTGCGCGGGAACAATTTCCTGCCGCATGAGAAATACCGTTTGGACTACCAACTTTCATTTTACACTTTCCCCGGCGAGTTTTGGGGCATCGGCTTTAAGAATGGAGCCGATGACGCGAACGAGAGTGATTACCATCGCATCAAGTTGCAGTTCAAACCGAGTTTCCTGTTTCGTCTTGGAGGGGCGGTATTTTTCGGGCCGGTGGTGGATATTGAATGGGTGAACAGTTTTAGTTTCGAGAATGCGGACTTGCTGGAGGGGCAGGACAAATCCATCGTCAATTACGGCTTGGGGTTTAATTTCACGTATGACACGCGCGATTTCGTGCTGAATGCCTGGCGCGGAAATTATTTCCGTTGGGAACAGATGTCTTACCCCGCTGCGTTGGGAAATGGCTATGCGTTCAGTTACACAGACCTTACTTATTGCGCATACCGGCAGATGTGGAAAGGAGGGGTGTTGGCCATGGAGCTCCACACCTTATTTAATTATGGGGATGTCCCTTGGACGATGATGGCGCAAGTGGGAGTGCTTGGACGCATGAGGGGATACTACGAAGGGCGTTATCGCGACCGGAACATCATGGAGGGGCAGGTGGAGCTGCGCCAGCACATCAAAGGGCGCAACGGCATTGCCGTGTGGGTGGGCTTGGCCAATGTGTTCCCCGATTTCGGGAATATTTATTTCGATGAGATTCTGCCAAATTACGGGGTGGGGTATCGCTGGGAGTTCAAGGAACGGGTGAATATCCGCTTAGATTTCGGTTTCACGCGGGATAATCCCAATTTTACTTTCAACATTAATGAAGCGTTTTAGGAACATGGAAAGAATTGGATTTAATAAAACGAAGATAAGTATGAAACCAAGGAGTCTTTATGCCATTGCGCTAATGGTGTGCTGGCCTGCCTTGCAGGGGACGGCGCAATCGGAAATGATCAAGTATGGCGATTTCGACCAATGGATTGTGCGCAACATCAAGGAAAGTCGTATCATAGGGGGTGACACGAAGCAGTTGTACGAAATCGGGCCGAACGCCGTATGGAACGAGAACAAGGCTTACACGAACCAAGGCGGGTCGCCTTGGGGAACGTCCAACGTGATGGCTAGGGTGTGTGGCATCACCAAAACCAACACGTCGGTCTATCGCGAGAAGCGGGGGAATGGATATTGTGCGCGTTTGGAGACACACGTGGAGAAAGTGAAGGTCATGGGTATTGTAAATATTGAAGTGCTGGCTGCCGGCTCCGTTTTTCTCGGGCATGTGCCGGAACCCATCACGAGCACGTCCAACCCGATGAGCAAGCTGGCTTTGGGAGTTCCGTTCAACAAACGCCCGTCGGCAGTCTGCTTTGATTATAAGGTGAAGTTGACCGATGAACCTGACCGTATTCGCCAAACGGGCTTTAGCCGTGTCTCCAAGGTGGAAGGGAGAGACATGCCCGACGTGGTGTGCCTTCTTCAGAAGCGTTGGGAAGATGAAAAAGGAAATCTTTATGCACAGCGTATCGGCACGATGGTTCACCGTTTCAACAAAAATACCGATTGGGTGAACGGGGCGAAATTCACCATCCAATACGGCGACATTTCCAAGAATCCCGACTTTCATAGCTACATGGGATTGGTTTCAGGCGACCGGACGCAATATGCGCAGAACAGCAAAGGGAAGATGGTACCCGTTAAGGAAGTGGGTTGGGCGGATGCTAATGAAAAGCCGACGCACATTGTGCTGCAGTTCGACTCTAGTTATGGCGGTGCCTATGTAGGTTCTATTGGCACTACGTTGTGGATTGATAATGTGCGTTTGGTTTATTAACGGGATTGGGAATGAAGACAGACCGTCTTGCATATACGGGAGTGCCTACTCCCTGTTATATTGTGGAAGAAGACTCGTTGCGCCGTAATTTGTCCCTGATTCGCGATGTGGCGGAACGTGCAGGGGTGGAAATCATTTTGGCGTTCAAGGCTTTTGCCTTGTGGAAGTCCTTCCCCGTGTTCCGGGAATATATCCGCCACACCACGGCTAGTTCCGTGAACGAGGCGCGGTTGGCCGTGGAAGAGTTCGGCAGCCGGGCACACACTTATTCCCCGGCATACACGGACGGGGATTTTGACACCATCATGGCTTGTAGCAGCCACATCACTTTCAATTCGTTGGGTCAATATGGTCGTTTTTACGGACGTGTGGCGCAGCACAACCGCCTCCGCCCCGCAGAAACTATTTCGTGCGGGATTCGTGTGAATCCCGAATATTCCGAGATAGAAGTGGAGCTGTATGACCCCTGTGCGCCCGGGTCGCGTTTCGGCGTGATGGCTTCCCAGCTGCCCGAAAAGCTGCCCGAGGGGATTGAGGGATTCCACTGCCATTGCCATTGTGAAAGTTCGTCTTATGCGCTGGAGCATACGCTGGCACATCTCGAAGCGAAATTCGGGCGGTGGCTTCCGCGGTTGAAATGGTTGAACCTAGGCGGCGGTCACCTGATGACGCGAAAGGACTACGATGTGGAACACCTGGTTGGCTTGTTGAAAGCTTTGCGCGCCCGCTATCCGAACCTCACTGTTATTTTGGAGCCAGGTTCGGCTTTTGCGTGGCAGACGGGGCCATTGGTGGCCTCTGTGGTCGATGTGGTGGAAAACAAAGGCATTCGCACGGCCATTCTTGATGTGAGCTTCACCTGCCACATGCCGGACTGCCTCGAAATGCCCTACCAGCCGGCGGTGCGTGGGGCGGAGACATTGGCGCCTGAGGCGGTGAAGCATGCCGCGCCGGAAGATTTTGTTTATCGCTTGGGAGGGAACAGTTGCTTGAGCGGCGATTTCATGGGTTCTTGGCGTTTCGACCATCCGCTTGTGCCGGGCGAGCGGATTATATTTGAAGATATGATTCATTATACTACGGTGAAAACCAATATGTTCAACGGGGTATCCCATCCGTCCATCGCCATGTTGCACACTGACGGCACGTTGGAGTATTTCCGGCATTTCGGGTATGCCGATTATCGTGACCGGATGTGTTGATTTTGCAAAAAAGTGGGTTTTCGTGGATTTTTTTTGGAAAAGATGCTTGCAGGTTAAAAAAATAATCGTACCTTTGCAACCGCATTCAGGGGAATGACAAACGGATGATTGATTTATTGATACAAGCATCTAACGCGGAAATAGCTCAGTTGGTAGAGCACGACCTTGCCAAGGTCGGGGTCGCGAGTTCGAGTCTCGTTTTCCGCTCA
>CALUFQ010000040.1 GCA_944319925.1 uncultured Paraprevotella sp. | reverse complement strand
AGCCCCGAAATAAAAATTCCGAGCCCCGAAAAAAGAATTCCGGGGCTCGGAATTTCGCGTTCCGGCCCCGAAATTTCTCGTCAGGCTGCCCAAAAATTGAATGACTCTGACAAAACCTTGCACAGAAGCCCCGTTTTGTGCAAAAAAATCGCGCAAAAATCTGCTATTTGGGACGGATTGCGCAAAAGTCGCGTCACGGAAATCAGCCAAAACGGAACAATTTGTTTGTTTTTACAGGCATTTCGCGACATTCTGCCAAAGGCGGTGAAACCGTCCAATGATGCGTAACCGCCTGGCGAACGAAGCGAACCTGCGGCAATTCAAGTCCCTCAAATCCGGGCTTCGAAGAAGTCCAACCGCAATCCGGAACGTTATTCGACTTCTTCGAAGCCGATAAGCAAAGCGTCCGTTCGTCCGCAGGTTCGCTTCGCTCACCTGCGGCTACGTATCGTTGAGCCTCTTCAAGGCTCTAGTTATGCAAAGTTCCCGCCACGCAGGGCGGCCATAATGGCCGTTTTGTTTTCCATGCGGCGGGCAAAACAGTCCCGCCACGCAGGGAACGGGCCCCCAACTAATATGCTAAGCCGGATTTAAAATCCGGCGCAATTGGAGTGCGGATTTCCGAATCCGCAAGCCCGCAAGGGCTTTACGAAAACACCTACGAGACACATATTTTACTGCGCACGACATGAATTTGTGCATTTCCAAATGACAATTTATGGGATAGGATGAAGGTGTATCAAAATAAACTGCTCCGCCTTGTAGGGGAACAGTTCCTTCTCGCAGGTTTTGATACGCCCTCATATTCGCACAATTGCGTATGCCGGTGACCTGGCTTGCGATTGTGCGGCAGGAATGCCGCCCCCCTATAAACTGCCCAAGAAAAAGCCGCCGGAAGCCTATGCAGCAGGCTCCGGCGGCGGCAAGCATTGTGCCGTATGGGAAAAGGATTAATGAGTGTCTTCGCCTTCAAGGTCTTGCAGCTGGAAGGCGGCAAAGAGCACCGTGCCGGTCTTCATCCCGGCCAAGTGGCTTCTGACGAACTTCGCGGCACGGGCACGGGCAGCCGCGTCCTTGCCGACAAGTTCTGCGAAGTTATACATCAGCGTGGACTGCAAGTCTTCGGGCAACTTGGCATACTCCCGCTCGCAAAGGTCCAGGTAGGCATCCATGTCGCCTGCCGCATGGCATTCGATGAAGCGGAAGCAAGTGGCATATTTCCCTTCCTTGTCCAGCCCCAACGCCAGCACGTCCTTCTTCGCCATATCGTAAGCTGCGGAATCATACGGAGTGGTACCGCCGAAATAGCCGTAAATATGGCCGCGATAGAGCGATGAAAGCACCTTGTCGATTTCCACACGCGTCGAGTCGTCGAACTTGCCGCGCTGCTCCACCATGAAACGGGCAGCCTCGTCAGCCGGCGTCTCCACATATTCTTGGTACACGAACAGGTTTTTGGGCGAAAGGCGGTCGGCCTCGGACAAACCGTGGTAATAGTCGCGCACCATGCTGAAAGCCTCCTTACACTTGGCCATATCCCTGTTTTCGCGAAACTCGGAGAGTTTGAGCGCAGCGTAGGACGCGATGAGTTCCGGTGTGCGCTCGCCACCGTCGTAACGCGCCTTGAGCTTTTCCGGGTTCTTGTCCGGATTGATTTGCAGGTCAACGTCCGTAATGAACTCCTTGCCCGTGCTGGTGGCCCCCACTTTGGTCATCACGACCTTCTTGTCCGTGTCAATACCGATGAAGGTGGGATAGGCTTCCACCTTGTAAAGGTCGGCCAGCTCCTTGCCTTCCTTTTCGGCATTGAGCTTGATGCAGACGAACTTGGCATTCATATAGTCCCCCACTTCTTTCTGCGGGAACACTTCGCGCGCCATCCGCTTGCAGGGGCCGCACCAATCAGTGTAGAAGTCCATAAACACCAGTTTATTCTCAGCCTTGGCAGCCGCAATGGCTTCATCGTAGGAAATGGCACGGAAGTTGGTCTGCGCCACGGCTGTGCCGCCCAACAGGGCGGCCAGCACGAATAAAAAATGCTTTTTCATATTCAATTCTATTGAAAAACTAGTCTGACATAGGGTAAGGATTCATCATCATCATCATCATGAAGCCGTCGAGGTTCACCGGTGCCATGTAGCGAACACACTTCACACGACCGGTGCCGGTCACTACGTCTCCCGGCTCGGCAACAGGCACACCGGTGCTCGTCTGGTCTTCGCCGTAGATGTAAAGTTTGTAAGTGTCGCCGACCTGAGTCCCCACAATCAAATCATCGAAGGCGTAGCTGTCATCCGCAAGCCCCTCGAAATTCAGGTATTGGTTGGACACGAAAACCACCTCTTCGCCGCCAGGAATACCGGGCAGCGACAGTTCGCGCTCCTTGCCGTCGTTCAGGCCGTAAGCGTACACCTTGCCACCGTCCACACAATAAATGTAAGCCGCCGTCCACCCATTGGCGGAGAAAGACGTAGCCTTGGCCAAGTGCAACGAAGGGTCAAGTTTGACAATGCGGTCGATTTTCGAACTTGAACTTAACAGGAACAGGCAACGGTCGCCCGTGGCAGGCTGTTCGCAAAGGAAGTAACTCGTGAGCGAACCGGCCAGATAGTTGGTTCCGGCAGAAAGGCATTCCAAATCGGAAGGATAAGCATCGGGCACCACCTGGTCGTTGGCATCAAGGAACTCCACCGGAGAGGCGTCGTCCAAATTGTAGCTCAACCTTATCAGCTTGTGGGCTGTCGGGCTCCAGTAAACATATCCCATGTGGCCGTCCGCAGCCACGACAAACCGGCTTCCGCCATCTCCCTCGGAAAAGCCCATCTTACCGGTGTTTGCCGGGCCACTCAGTTGCATTCCCAATTCGGCATAGCGTACACCTGTATTGGAAATATAGCCGCAATATACCCAAGTGCGTAAAAAGGTTGCAGGGGCTTCATCGGCCGGCATGGGGCCTTCATAGAAGAGGTTGTCGTTGTTGAACACCTCGCACAAGTCTTCCGCGCGGAATCCTTTATATACGTTGTCTTCCGTCATCACATGAACCAAGTTCCCGCCATCCGGCTCGTTCGTGTCCGGATTGATGAACTCGCCATCGTAGAACATGACCAAGTTGCGGGGCTTGCCCAGCAACGGGGCACCGGTCATGCCGGTCATCAGGTCGGATTGCAAGGCGGATTCACTATACACGTCCACCTCGGTCTGCCCGTCGGGAGTCTCCTTCAGAATGTAATACCCCCGGGCGAAAGACGTGGCAGCACTCAGCCGTGTAATGGCCAGTTTGACATAACCGTTCGAGCGGCACGTCACCTCGAAGACAACCGTGTAAAGTCCCGTGGGCAAGTTGATTTCATAGTCCGGCTCCAGCCCCGACGCGATGGGAAAATCCTTGTAATAGCCCTCGCTCCCATCTGCCTCGAAAAGGTACCAGGCATATTCCAGGTCTTCTTCCGGATAGTCGGACGTGACCTTCGGACTTACCACGTCTTTCAAGTTCGTCCCCACGTAAGAGTTTACTTCCAATGTGGCCTCCTCGTCCATGCCTTCAATCACGATGGTGCCGGCATCAGCATTTCCCATGCTGGACTCATCGTCCACACAAGATGTCGTCCACCCCGCCAACAGCCCCAAAAGGGCAAGAAATATCATCTTTTTCATAAAACCGATTCTTTTTAATGATTAATACCCCCAGCTCAAAGGCTCGAAAGACACGGGGCTGCCGTCCGGCTCGCGGTAAATGTCCAGCCCCTGCGCTTCCCGCGCCGCATTCTCTTCCACCAGTTTCTGCTGGAACCACTGGCCTAAATAAGTCACATAACCACTGTCGCCACCGAAAAGTTCCTCCAAGTAGGCATCGTCCCAGGCGTTCCCCGTCCACTCAATCATCAGCTCATGCTTGGCCGGGGTGTAAGTCCCGAAATTGTAATCACAATAGTAGGTATCCCACAATCCGGGCTTGGCCAGCTTGTCCGAGATGTAAAGCGTGTGCGTAGCAAAAGCCTCATAGCCCGGTTTGAATATCCCGTTGTCCTTGAAAGTGAACTGCAAGGTCACATCGTGGTCGGCCAACGAAGCGTCCCGCATCACCACGATGGGCACACGGGTGGCGTTCTGCCCGGCGGGCACGTATGACTTGGCGAGCAGCTGCGGGTCGTTGAAAGCCACATAGTGTACTCCCGGCACGGCATCGTTCTCGCCCGTGGCGATTTGTTGCAGTTCCACGGTGCGGTTCTGGTCGGAAAGGAAGCCCATCGTGGACACCTCGATCCAAAACGTGTCCTGCTGAATCTCCTCGCCTTTCGTGGCACTCTGCAACACGAAAGAGTAGTGAGACTCGCACATCGTCTCTTCCACATTTTCCGTAGCCGTCACTTGGTCGCCGTTGTAATCGTAATACACAAAGTTCAGCCATGCCCCCTCCGTCTCATACACCGGAAGGTCTTTCTCGCAGGCCGACAGGGCCAGCAGGCACACGCCGGCCCACAATATATTCATTCTTTTCTTCTTCATTTTCGTATGCACAGGTTAAAGGTTCGGGTTATATTCGGTGGTTGGCAACGGCAGGACGTAGTCGCTCTCGTCCACCGGCTCGTCGCGCCACAACATCGTCGGCGCGTTCAACCGCTTGTAGGTGTAGAACATCTGTCCTTCGGCAAAGAACTCCCGGCGGTATTCGGCCAGCAAAAAGTCTTCCAATTCCTCCTGTGACGCCAATGCAGACACGTTGGCCTCGCCATGTGCCAACATGTAAGCCTGGTAAAGGGTATTCGCCTCGGCCAGGTCGGTCGTTCCTTCCATGGCAATCAGGCACACCTCGGACATGCGCAACATGGGAATCAGCTGGTAGTGGAGCATCTGCGAGGACGCTTCGGTGTTCCAGTAATACTTGTCGGTCACGTGCATGGTCTGCCCGTAATTGTCGTTGGCCGTTGTCCAGCAATACAGGTAACGGTTGTTCGTATTCACGTCGCACCCCATGAACAGGTCGTTGAAACGAGTTTCCGTCAGTCCCATGTCGCTCCTGACATCGAACGCCATCTCCGCATTGCCCAGCTCGCGCTGCTGGTCGCCGACCAGAAACTCCCGGGAATACTCCATCACGTCGTACTTGCTCAAGTAGAACAAACATTCGCTCGGGCACAACTTGTAGCCGGCGGCAAAATCCGCCACCCCGCTCATCGTCATCACCGGTGCGCCGTCCAGCGTGGCATCCATCACCTCCTTGGCCGCACGGTAAGCCTGCGCCTTGTCGCCGACATAGAGGTACATGCGGGCTTCGAGTGCCTTGACCGCCCAATAGTTCATGCGCGACTGGCGGTAGTACATGAACTCGTCCACGGTTTCCGGATAACTGTTCAGCTCCGAGAAGGAATATTGGAACACGGGGTCGTTGTCCTTTAGCAGGCTTTCGGCCTTCGCGATGTCCGACTTCAGTTTTTCCACATATTCGTCAAACGGATAGTAGGCAGGCATTTCGTCGATGCCGGTCGTTTCCGAATAAGGCAGCTCGACAGCCTGTGACCCACCGGGCACCTGGCCGAAAAGGCGCAACACGTCGAGCTGGCAATAAGCCCGCACGGCGTATGCCTCGCCCTGAATGGTATTGCGGATAGCGGGATCGACAATCACGCCACCCTGTTCATTCACATTCTTGATGATGACATTGGCCTGCACGATAGTGTTGAACAGTTTGGCGTAAATTGCCTCAATGGCCGCCTGGGAATACTCTACGTTGGAGTAATCGTGCTGCATCAGGTAATAATCCTCATAACGGTAGGACTCATCCGCCATATACCACAGATTGGCCAGCGACTCGATGTTGGTCATGGAAAGGCGTTCGCCGTAAATGTCCCGGTCGGCCATGGTCATGTACATGCCGGTCACTGCGGCGCAGAAACCGTCATACGTGGAGAACATGTCCTTTTCTTTCTGCTCCGTGTCGGGACGCACGTCCAACCAGTCGTTGCAGGAAGCACAAGCCAAGGCCGCCCCCAAAAATAACATATATATCTTTCTCATAACAAATGCTTTAGTTTTTTAGAATAAGAATTTCACGCTCCCTTGTATGTTCCGGCTATAAGGATATGACGTTCCACGCTCCATCTTGACAGTACCCCAATGGAACAGGTCGGACATGTTCACTCCGAAAGTAATGGACTGCACCCGTGCGCGTTGGCGAATCCAGTCGCTATCCCAACGGTATTGCAGGCTGAGCGACGAAAGCTCCAGCACGTTGTCGCGCATCACGAAGCGCGAAGTGGCCTGCGTGGCATCGTTGCTGAACCCCTTGAAAGCCACCACGTCGCCGGGGTTCATCCAGCGGGAGGTATAAACGCGCCTGTCCACGTTGGAAGTCGTCAACGTGTTGGTGGTCACTTCCACGCGATCCACCAACGTCTGGTTGTAGGTCTTTCCGCCCCAGTAATAGTTGAAGGAGACGTTCAGGATGAAGCCTTTCCACATCAACATGGTGCCCAAGTTGCCGCGATAGAGCGGGTCTCCCGACCCCAGGAACACCTTGTCGCCTGCCTTCCAGGTATCGGTGATGTTCCCGTCCTTGTCCAGATAGATTTCCCGTCCCGTGCTGGGGTCTATGCCCAACGAACGCACGGCATAAATGCCGTTCTGAGGCCGTCCTTCATAGAAGAGGTTGGCCACCTCGTAGTCCTCGTTCTCCAGCATGGCCTCGTTCTGCGCCTTCACGGCATCCGACAGCCGCGAAATCCAGTTCTTGTCATAGACCAGCTGCCCGGTGAGCATCCAATTCAGTTCCTTGTGCGGGTCGCGGATGAGATAAGCCGAGAAAGAAGCTTCCCAACCCCGGTTCTTCACCTCGCCCACGTTGGAAATGTAGTAAGGGAAGCCCATGGAAAGAGGGATGTTCATGTTCGACAACAGGTTGGATGTCGTCTTGGTGTAGAAGTCGAACTCCCCACGGAACCGACTGTTCCACAAACCGAACTCCACGCCCACGTTGAACTCGTCGGTCGTCTGCCAGGTCAGGCTCGGATTGCCCCATTCCTGCAGGGTCGCCCCAATCCAGTTCATATACTTGTTGCTCGTCTGGTACTGGTAAAGGGTGGCCGCACCTGAGCTGGAGCCCTGTTGCGAACCGGTCTGCCCGTAGGAAGTCTTCAGGCGCAGGATGTTGAAGATGTCTTGCTGCTTCATGAAACTTTCGTTGTGGATGTTCCACCCCAGGCCGACGCTCCAGAACGGGGCAAACTTCTTGTCCGTGCCGAAGGTGGAGCTTCCGTCCACACGGTAAGACAAGTCGGCATAGTAACGCCCGTCATACGTGTAGTTGACGTTCCCCGTCAGGCCCAACATGCGGCTGCGGCTCTTCGTGCCGGAAGGCACACCGTTTTCGGCATACTGCCGGGCATTCCCCAGGAAGCTCATGTCGTCGCTGGAGATGCCTTCCAAGGCGAAGTCATAATAGTATCCCCGGGATTCGCGTATGGAATAATCCAAGCCCACGTACAACTGATGCTTCTTTTGGAATATCTTCGTGTAGGAAAGGGTCAGGTTTCCGCTCCAGCTGTAGTCCTTCCCCGTCCCGTAATCGTAAGAACCGCGACGGAAGAAACCTTCATCCGTGGCATATTCCGGCGAAGTGTCCTCGTCGGATGTGAAATAGGAGTCCTTAGGCGAAAGGAACACGTCGCTGTGGTTGTTCGTACTCGTAATGCCGAACTGCCCGCGCAACGTCAGCCCGTCTATGATGTTCCATTCCATGGAGAAATTGTTCGTCAACTCCTCGTAGCCGCTCTTGTCGAACGAGCCCAAGGAAGCGTCATAGAGCGGATTGAACTCCCCGCGCCCGCGGCTGGAGCCATAGAAGCCCTCGAAGAATTCCGCCATTTCGCCATTGGCGTCATAAGGCGAGTTGTACGGCTGCTGGGCCACGTAGTCGCTGAAAGAACCGTAATTGCTTTCGCGGCTGCGGCTCATGCCGTAGGAACTGTAATTCTTAAAGGTGAAGTTCTTCACCTTATACATCAACGTGATGGAGCCGTTGAAAGTGCGACGTGAAGAATTCTTCATCGCACCCTGCGTGTCCTTATAGTTGGCCGTGGCACTCCAGCGGAACTCTTCGCTACCGCCCTCCAGGCGCAGATTGTAGTGCTGACCCACGCCCGTGCGCACCGGTTTGTCCAGCCAGTCCGTGCTCTGCCCCGAAAGCACACGGCGCAGACGCTCGTTATATACCGTTTGGAAATTGATGTCGTTGCTCGTCAGGTCGCTATTGTATAGCCCCAAAGAATTTTCCAACTCCATCTTCTCGCGCGCGTTCAGCAAGTCATACGAACTCAAGTCGGGCACTTCCAAATCGATGCCCGCTTCCAGGTTCACGCGCAGCTTGCCCGGTTCGGGTTCTTTGGTCGTGACCACGATGACACCATTCGCACCGCGCGAACCATAGATGGCCGTGGCGGCGGCATCCTTCAGGATGTTGATGGACTCGATTTCCTCGTCGTTGTAGTCCATCAGCTTTTCCAGCGAGATTTCGAAGCCGTCCATGATGATGAGCGGCGTGTTGACGGCATTGGAAGCCGTCTGGTTGAACTCCTCCACGCTCATCGGCAGCGACGAGTTGCCGCGGATGTTGATTTGCGGCAGGGCATTCGGGTTGCTTCCGGCAATGTTGTTCACGGCGAAGTTGATGGACGCGTCGATGTTTTTCAGCGTTTGCAGCAGGTTCTGCCCTTTGAACACGTCCAGCTCTTCCGAAGAGATGGTCGATACGGCACCGGTGTAGCTTTCCTTGGCTTTCTTGAAGATACCGGTGACCACGACATCTTTCAGCTCGTGCGTGTCGCCCTCCATCGTGATGCGCATGTCCGGCCCCGCGTCGAGCACCAAGGTCTTCATGCCGATGAACGACACCTGCACCTTGTACCCCCCGCCGAAATCGAAGCCACTGATGTCGAAGCGTCCGTCGGCATCGGTGATGGTGCCGAAGCTGGTCTGCTTCCCGTCGCCGTCAAGCACACGGATGGAAGCCCCGATGACGGGCAGCCCGTCTTCATCGGAAATCACCGTCCCGTTGATGTGGCGCACCTGCGAGGACTTTTTCTTGTCGTCCCGGCGGATGACCACCGTGTTGTCCACGATTTCATAGGCCAGCCCCGTGCCTTTCAGCACTTCGCGGAGCACTTCCTCCAAACTTTTGTCCCTCAACGTGCAGGTGACAGGTTTCACGCCTTGCAAAACCTGTTTCTGATACACAAACTCATAGTTGGTTTTCTCGCGCAAGTCGGAGAAAACGTTCTCGATGGGCGTGTTCCTATACGCCGTGTCGATGTCCTGGGCTGACAGAGGCAGCCCCAGGGCACCCAGCAGGACAAGTCCCAACAGTTTCCGTTTGCTACTGTTCATGATTCGTCATTTTATTTGATGATTAGTAATGATGATTTTCTCTCCTTTCACGCCAAAGGCGATGCCCCCGCTCTTCTCCAGGATGGACAGGACTTCGGCCAAGTCGCCGTAGCGCGGGGCACTGCCCTTGAAGACGGTGGACTCCAGGCTCGGGTCGGCAAACTCATACTCGAAAGCATACCACCGCGACAAGGTCTGCATGATTTGCCCCAAGGTCTGCTCTTCGAACGAGAAACGCCCCTTGTGCCAGCTGGCCACAGCCGCGGCA
The DNA here is from genome assembly GCA_944319925.1 of uncultured Paraprevotella sp. GTDB lineage: Bacteria > Bacteroidota > Bacteroidia > Bacteroidales > Bacteroidaceae > Paraprevotella. The sequence continues at coordinate 20,079 of CALUFQ010000040.1, read as the reverse complement.
TTCACCGGCCGCACGAAAGTGGCCTGGTCGTCCGTCCGCGAAACGGCCTGGTGGCCCGGCGTGAGCACCAGCTCCGCCTGGCTGCCCTGCAGGGGCTTGAGGGCAATGCTGCCCTCCACGAGCGTGGTATAGACGTGATCAGCCTCCTCGTAGGACTGTATGTTGAACTCCGTGCCGTAAACCCGCACTTCCATGCCGCCGGACTCCACGTAGAATGGCCGCAGGCTGTCCTTGGCCACCTTGAAATAGGCTTCGCCGCTCACGGCCACACGCCGTTCGTTCCCGGTGAAGTTTTCCGGATAGACAAGTTGCGACTCGGCGTTCAGCCACACTTCCGTGCTGTCCTCCAACATGATTCTGAACTCGCCGCCGCGCGGGGTGGCCAACCTGTTGATTTGTTCCTCCACGGGGCGCGTTTCGACTGCAGGATGCCGCGCAGCGATGAGCCGGGCATTGCGCGACGTGTCGCCGTCGAGCGGGATGGAAGCTCCGTCGGCCAAGGTGAGCGTGGCTTGCGTCGTGCCCGCCGGTATCCGGGGCAACACCGACAAGCCTGCCAATTCCGCCGGGGCGGAATCAAACGCTCGGTCCCAAAAGTATCCTACAAAAAAGACGGACGCCAACGACGCGGCGACAGCCAACGCCGACATCCAGCGCGACGCACGGCGCGGACGGGCACCCTGCCGGATGCGCGCCTGCATGTCCTGCAACGGGCGAGCGGCATCCACCAGCCTCAAACGCCGGAATTCCTGTTCCAGGAAGCCCACGTCGGTCAGCCGCCGGTAGCTCTCTTCGTTAATCGGGCTTGCCGTCCGCCACTCTTCCAATTCTTCCTTTTCTTCGGGCGTGAGGGCACCGGTTATGCGCTTGTACAGCAGCCACACGATGCGTTCATGGTTTGTCGCGTCTTGTTTTGCCATGTCTAAATCCGATTTATGCTTTGTTACTTTTTCCCCTAAGACGCAAAGAAGCCGGAAAAGGACAGCCGAAAAAGAAGATTTTTTAAGGAAAGGGGCTATTTTTTCTTTCTTTTTTTTAATTTTGCCTCCCGAAACTGCAAAACAGATGTTTGACGAAGAGGTGTTCACAGACTTTCGACGGGGAAAAATAGAGCCGCTATACCGGAAAATGTATGGCGACTTATTGTTGTATGCTTCACGCCGGTTGGGCGAAGAAGCTTCCTTCATGGCCGAAGACTGTGTGCAGGATGCCATATATAAGGTATATCAGCTCCGCGACACCTTCCTCTCCGCCGCTTCGTTCAAAGCCTACCTCTACTCGTGCATCCACAACCAGGCCATCTCCATCCTGCGCCGGCAGACCGCGCAAGCCAACTACCTGGAACAACAGACGGAAGAAGCCTTCCAACTCAGCATCTTGGAACAGGACGTGCTCGACTTGCTGTTTGACGCCATCCAAAACTTGCCCGAACGCTACCGCCGGCTGTTCGACCTGAGTTTCGAACAAGGATTGAAGAACGCCGAAGTGGCGGCCATGCTGAACGTGTCGGAAAGCGCCGTGAAAAAGCAGAAGGCAAGCCTCATCAAGCAATTGCGGAGCGAACTGCAACGCCGGACAAGCAACGACTATCTCCCGCTGCTGCTGTTCCTGCTCGCAGCCGAGGAACAATGAACCAAAAGACGTTCAGGAAGCCTGCATTTTTTCTTAATATTATTTAAAAATGGGGAGGGTGTTTTTCATCCCTGCTTTTTTTCGCTATTTTTGTCCTAACACTTTTCGCGCATGGAGGGATTAACACGGGAGGTTGCCCGACATGTGAAAAACCGACCTCAACTTCCCCCGAAACACAACAAATCATGAAAAAGCCATTCTATTATCCGATGCTTTTCGCCGCAGGCTTATGCCTGGCCACGTCCTGCGGGGACGATGACAACACCACGCCCGAGCCCCCTCCCGGAGGCCAGCCTTCCGGCCCCGTGGCTTCCATGGAGGCCGCCCAGCAGGAAATCACCAGCGTGGGGCAGGAGCTTGTGGCAAGAATCGACGCGGAACGGCTCAAGCCTTTCGTGTCGCTGGCCGACTACTGCCTCTACACCTTCTCGGCAAAAGAGAGCGAGGAGCAAGGAGGCTCGATTGCTCCCGGCCATTCGTTCAACGCCCTCATGCGCACCTTGGGCGACTGCGCCCAAGGCGACATCGCCACGCTTGCCTCGAAACGCGCCATCGGCGACATCTACCAGTTGAGCGATTACTACGGCACATGGGTGTGGAACGACGCGGACCTGCAATGGGACCAAACGTCTCCGGGATCCACCAGTTCGATGACCTACCAGTTTGAATACGAAGGCCAGACTTGCGTGGTGGAAGTGGCCGGAAGCGGCGGCGAATTCGACTTCGTGCGCGAAGACAGCACCGGCTACGTCTATTCCGAAACCTACAAGGTGCCCGCCACCATCACGGCCACCGTCAAACAGGGCGGCACCCTGATTGCCTCGCTGACCCTGAACACCACGGCCTGCAGCTTTGCTGACAAGACGTATGCTGCCAACGCCACGTTCGAGACCGGCGGCTACACCATCGCGGCTTCCATCGACGACCGGAACACCTCCGCCGTGGCCAATGCCGAACTGCGCGACGGTAACGAGGTCCTGATTTCCATGCAAAACAACCTGAGCGGAAACAACCTGGGCGACATTGAAGCCTTCGAATATGAATATTTCGACGGAGCAAGCGACGTGAAAGCCGGTACGCTGGCCTATAACATTTTAGGGCGCATCAGCCTGAACATCTCGGCCGACAACAACGCGGGGGACCTCGCGGACGCCTTCGACTATTACGGAGACTACATGTATTATGAGGGCGACACCACCGGCACGTTGGAAACCGTCAGAGAAGCCGCACGGCTGCAAGCACAGGCTGCCGCAGACAAAGCCAACCAATATTCGAACGCCAGCTTGTTCTTCAACGGCAGCAGCTACTCCGTGCCGGTCAAATGGCAGCCCGTGCTGGTTAACGAATGGGGCTACACGGATGGCTGGGGCTTCAACGTACAAGGCGGGGAATGGAGCGTGGAGCCCGTGCTGAATTTCGAGGACGGCACGACCTACACCATCGAACAGTATTTCACCGAAGAGCGCTTCCGCCCGTTGCTTGACACTTTCCAAGGACTGGCTGACCAATTTGATTTCTAAGCCATCCGGTTTCAAACTCATTCAGGCAGACTTGCCGTCGCCCCCGGGCCTCGCACAGTCTGCCTGCCTTTTTATCCGCCCCATGCCCCATATCGTCCCACCGCTGCTTTGCGCACTCCTTTTTCCCGCAGGCCTCCACGCCCACGGGACGGACAGCCTGCACGAGCGACGGATGCAGGAAGTGGAAGTACAGGCACGGACGGCACGGGCATTGGAGACCTCCCCGGAAGGACGGCTGTACTGGCGCATGGAATCGCTGGCGGACATGCCGCACGTGCTGGGCAACGCCGACCCGCTCCGCGCCCTCCAGCTGTTGCCCGGCGTAGCCACCAACAACGACTACGCCTCGGGCATCCACATCCAAGGATGCGCACCGGCCCAAAGCCTGTTGGAGATGGACGGCGCACCGGTGTTCAACGCCGCCCACCTGCTGGGCTTGTTTTCCGTGTTCACCACCTCCCACTTCCGCGGCATGGCCCTCGTCAAGAACCGCCACGACGCTTCCTTCGCCAACCGGACAGGCGGGCGGCTGTCGTTCTACCCGATTGACTCCGTCGCCCATGCCGTACACTTGAATGCCACCGTGAGCTTCATGGAAAGCGAAGGTACGCTGACCTTGCCCGCAAGCCGGCATTCCACCCTCTACCTGTCTGCCCGGGGAAGCTACCTGAACCTGCTCTACGGAGGATTGCTTGAGTTTGACGGAATGGCCATGCGCTACGGACTGCAAGACTACAACCTGACATTCGTAAGCCAGCCCGGAACACGCGACAAACTGCGTATGAGCCTCTATCACGGACGCGACCACACCCGCCTGCTGCAACAAGATTTTCAGGACCAAAACCGCGCCGACTGGCAAAACACGGCCGCCGCATTGCACCACGAGCACCACTCCCCGTCATCCACCTTCAGCCAAAAAGCCACCTTCAGCCACTACCGGAGCAACGTGGACATGAAAACAGGCGGCATGGACTTCTCCCTCGCTTCGGCCATCCTGCAGGCAGGGTATGCCCCCGAATGGGAATGGACGACGGGCGACGTGCTGTGGCGGGCCGGCACCGATTACCATTATTACCGCGTCAAGCCCATGACCTTCCACGTGACGGGGGCTGCCGTGCGGAACTCATCCCCCGTCCTGACGGAACAAGCCCATGAAGCCTCGGCCTACGTGCAAAGCCGGATCCCGCTCGGGCAGAAATGGCAGGCCGATGCAGGCATCCGCCTTTCCTATTTCCACAGCCGCCCCGGAAAAGGCTTCTTCCTCCCCGCCCCACGGCTGACCCTGCGCTTCGACCCGGCACCTGCACACAGCCTCTCGCTGCACTACGGACTTTACGCGCAATACCTCCACCAGATTCCCGTGTCCAACGGCGGGCTGCCCGTGGACTATTGGACGGTCTCTTCAGGTGACACGCAGCCCGGACAGGCCCATTCCCTCGCACTAAGCTACCGCTACGCCCATCCATCCGGCACATGGGAGTTTGAGGCTGAAGCTTATTACAAACACCTGACCCGCCAACACGAATACTACGGTTCCATCCTGAACATGCTGTCGGGAGCCTATTCCGTTGCCCAAAACCTGGTGCATGGCAAAGGGAGGAACTACGGACTCAACCTCATGCTGAAAAAGAACCGGGGACGGCTGACGGGCTGGATAGGCTACGCCCTCTCGCGTAGCGAACGCCGCTTCCCGGAAATCAACGCGACGGAATGGTTCAACTCCTCCTACGACCGGCGGCACGACTTGTCGGTCGTGGCCAACTATCGTTTCAACGGCCATTGGAGCCTCGGCGGGAATTTCGTCTATGCCAGCGGCACACCCTATACCCGAACCAACGCCCTGTACGTCATCAACAACAACCTCGTGGGACAATACGGGAAATACAACGGAGCCCACCTCCCACCGACCCACCGCATGGATGTCGCCCTGACCTACCGCTTCGCCCCGCGCGGACGGACGATGCACAGCCTGAACTTTTCCGTCTATAACCTCTACGCCCGCCGCAACGTGTTGTTCCGCTACCTGGGTTTCGAAGGAAAACAGTTCGGCTACAAGTCCGTGTATTCGCTTTGCCGCATGCTCCCGTCCATCGGTTACACCCTGAAATTCTAAAGGCTATGAAACATCTGGCATTACTCCTTCCCTGCATCATCCTGGCGGCCTGCGTTAAAGACGAAACGGAAGCCCCCATGTCGCAAATCGTGGTGGAAGGTTGGATTGAAGATGGCGGCTACCCCGTGGTGACACTCGGGGAAACACGCCCAGTGGACACACAGATGCAGGACATCAACGAGTATATCATCCAATGGGGCAAGATAACCGTCTCCGACGGGGAACACAGCGTCATCCTGACCGGAGGATACGACGACCGTTACTTCCCGCCTTACAAATACACCTCTTATGATATAATAGGAAAAGCCGGGAAGACTTACACCCTGACAGTGGAATATCGCGGACGTAGCGTGACCGCCGTCACAACCATACCCGCTCCCGTCAGAATAGATTCCCTGCGCGTCGTGCAGAGCGAGAGCGACACGCTCTTCTACGTCAAGGCTTTCTTCCGCGACAATCCGGAAACAAAAGACTACTACGGGCTTTTCGCGCGGCGGGACGGAAAAGACAAGGCCTTCCTGCTCTCGCCCATGGGCGCGTTCTCCGACGAAGTGTTGCCTGCCCAAGCGGCCGCCAACGTGTATTGCGGCACGTCCGTCTATACGGAAGCCGACCGCGAAGCTTCCGAATATTTCAAGGAAGGCGACTACGTGCAAGTACAGCTCCGCCACTTCGACGAAGCTTCTTACCGTTTTTGGCGGAGCTATTCCAACTACCTCAACCTCTCCTCCAACATGTTCTTTCCCTACACCCAGGAACTGGAGTCCAACATCCAAGGCGGGAAAGGCTATTGGTGCGGTTACGGGACGCACACGCGATCCGTGCGCATACGATAAACGAGACACATCCGGCCTTGTCGTGCCAATAATATGCAAAAACGACACCGGCCTGCATGTCTTCCATTGAAAACCGATGTCTTCTGCCGCGTGGGATTTGCAACCCCATGCAAATGAGTATCAGGACTTCAATCCGAAAAAAGATTCCTCATTCTTGCATGAGCCACCGCTTGCCGCGTGTAAGCCCTTCAGGGCTTGCGGATTCGGAAATCCGCACCCCAATTGCATTGGATTATAAATTCACCGCAGCAAAGAAAAAGAAAGCGATGGGAAGCGGTGCATTTGACCGCAAACGAATATTCGTCAGGTGTTCCCCAAAATTGGGAACAGTTCCCACGTCAAGCTATCAAGTCGGCATACGCGGCCTCCGCCTCACGCAACAAGTCGCCCGGGGAGAGCTTCACCTGCAGCCCGCGCTGCCCCGCACTCACATAGATATAATCGAAGGCAGCCGCACTTTCGTGCAAATAGGTCGGAAAATGCTTCTTCATCCCGATGGGGGAACAGCCGCCACGGATATAGCCCGTCACGGGAAGCAACTCCTTCATGGGCAACAGCTCGCACTTCTTGTTCCCGCTCACCCGCGCAGCCTTCTTCAGGTCGATTTCTTGCTCGCCGGGCACGACACAGACGAAATGGCCGGTTTTGTCGCCATGGAGCACGATGGTCTTGAACACGCGGTCCACGTCCTCGCCCAACTGGGCGGCCACATGCACGGCACTCAAGTCCGACTCGTCCACCTCGTAGGGAACCAGCTCGTAGGCCACCTTCGCCTTGTCCAACAGGCGGGCCACATTGGTCTTATTGATTTTCTGTTTTGCCATACAACATCTCCTTTAAATACTTGGAAGTATAACCTACACCGCTCTGCGCCAACGCCTCGGGTGTGCCTTCGAACAACAGTTGCCCGCCGCCCCGTCCGCCTTCAGGCCCCATGTCTATCAGGAAGTCGGCCGACTTGATGACATCCAAGTTGTGCTCAATGACCACGACCGTGTTGCCCTTGTCCACCAAGCGGTTCAACACGCCGAGCAACACACGGATGTCCTCGAAATGCAGGCCGGTGGTCGGCTCGTCGAGGATGTAAAGCGTACGCCCCGTGTCGCGCTTGGACAGTTCGGTGGCCAATTTGATGCGCTGGCTCTCGCCGCCGGAAAGCGTGGTGGACGGCTGCCCCAGCTTGATGTAGCCCAGCCCCACGTCCTGCAGCACCTTGATTTTGTTCAGAATCGTAGGCTGGTTCTCAAAGAACTCCACCGCGCGATTGATGGTCATGTCCAGCACGTCGGCGATGGACTTGCCCTTGAAACGCACCTCCAGCGTCTCGCGGTTGTACCGCTTGCCGTGGCACACCTCGCAAGGCACATACACATCGGGCAGGAAATTCATCTCGATGGTCTTGTAACCATTGCCGCTGCAGGCCTCGCACCGCCCCCCCTTCACGTTGAAAGAGAAACGCCCCGGCTTATAGCCCCGGATTTTAGCTTCGGGCAGGCTGACGAACAAGGCGCGGATGTCGTTGAACACGCCGGTATAGGTGGCCGGATTGGAACGCGGGATGCGCCCGATGGGCGACTGGTCCACGCTCACCACCTTGTCCACGAACTCCAGCCCTTCGATTTTGTCATACGGCAAAGGGTCGCGCAGCGAACGGTAGAAATGTTGCGAGAGAATCGGTTGCAGGGTGTCGTTAATCAGCGTGGACTTCCCGCTCCCGGACACGCCGGTGACGCAAATCAGCGTACCCAACGGAAATTCCACATCCACATGTTTCAGGTTGTTGCCGCTCGCTCCCCGCAACCATAGTGAATGCCCGTTCCCCGTGCGCCGGACAAAAGGAACCTCAATGGCACACGTGCGGTTCAGGTAGCGCGAAGTCAGGGTGTCCTGTTTGAGCATCTCGGCCGGTGTGCCTTGGAACACCACCTCGCCGCCCAGCCGTCCGGCCTTCGGCCCCATGTCAATAATGTAGTCGGCATTCTCCATCATCTCCTCGTCGTGTTCCACCACGATGACCGTGTTGCCCATGTCGCGCAACGACTTCAGGGAATTGATGAGCCGGCGGTTGTCGCGCTGGTGCAGCCCGATGCTGGGTTCATCCAAGATGTAGAGCACGTTGACCAACTGCGAGCCGATTTGCGTGGCCAGCCGGATGCGCTGACTCTCGCCGCCGGAAAGGGAAACCGATGCACGGTTGAGAGAGAGGTAATCCAGCCCCACGTCGAGCAGGAACTTCAGACGCACCCGGATTTCCTTCAGGATTTCAGGGGCGATTTTCCGCTGGCGGTCGGTCAAATGCTCTTCCACATGCGTCACCCAATCATACAATTCGGCAATGTCCATGCCCGAAAGCTCGGCAATGTTCTTGTCCGCGATGCGGAAATGCAGGGCTTCCTTGTTCAGCCGCTGCCCGTGGCATTCGGGACACGTGACCATCTTGGAAAACTGTTCGGCCCATTTCTGCGCCGTGGCCGAACCCTCGTTTTCCTGCACCGACTGGATGTATTTGACCAATCCTTCGTATTGCACGTAATAGTCAGAACTTGTATGTATCAGTTGCGCCTTGACGCGCACACGGTCCACCGAGCCATAGAGGATTTCGTTCAACGCTTCCTCCGGCAGGTCCTTCACCGGCGTCTTCAAGCCGGCATCGTACTTCTCCAGCAAAGCTTCTATTTGCCAGAATATCATGCTGTTCTTGTACTTCCCCAAAGGCAGGATGGCACCGTTGTAAACCGAAAGGCTGCGGTCGGGCACCACCTTGTCCATGTCTATCAGGTTGACATAGCCCAACCCCTTGCAACGCGGACAGGCTCCCTGGGGGGAATTGAAGGAAAAGTTGTGCGGCGCGGGGTCACGATAGGACAACCCCGTGTCGGGACACATGAGCCGCTTGCTGTAATGGCGCACCCCTTCCGTCTCCGCGTCGAAAACCATCAGTTCGCCCTCGCCCTGTTGCATGGCCGTAGCCACGCTGGAACGCAGGCGTTTGTCATCCTTCACTCCAACACACAACTTGTCCACCACGACCTCCACACTGTGATTACGATAGCGGTCGAGCTTCATGCCCGGCAGCACTTCCCGGATTTCGCCATCCACCCGCACGTACAAATAACCTTTGCGGCGGACGGTCTCGAACAACTCCTTATAATGCCCCTTGCGGTTGCGCACAAGCGGAGCCAGCAAATAGATGCGCCGCCCCTCATAATCCTTGATGATGAGGTCGATAATCTGTTCCTCGGTGTAGCGCACCATCTTCTTACCCGAGAGATAGGAATAGGCCTCTCCGGCACGGGCATAAAGCAGGCGGAAGAAATCATAAATCTCCGTGGTCGTCCCCACCGTGGAGCGCGGATTCTTGTTGGTGGTCTTCTGCTCGATGGAAATCACCGGACTGAGTCCCGTGATTTTGTCCACGTCCGGCCGTTCCAGGTTTCCCAGGAAATTGCGGGCGTAGGCCGAGAACGTCTCGATGTATCGCCGCTGCCCCTCGGCAAATATCGTGTCAAAAGCCAACGACGACTTCCCACTCCCACTCAGGCCGGTTATCACCGTCAGGCTGTTGCGCGGCAGTTCCACGTCCACATTCTTCAGGTTGTGCACCCGCGCACCAAAAACTTGTATCTTTTCTGCTTCGTTATCCATATTTCATCTCATCATTCCCCAGTGCCGGAATACCCCGTAAGCACATTCACGTCCCGCCTGATTTTATATTCCTTGCCGTCGGCCCCGCGGGCGTTCACCACCACGAAATAGACTCCGTCCTTCACGGTCTTGCCGTGGAACTTACCGTCCCATCCGCCGTCCAACGTGTCCCAGGAATACAGTTTCTGCCCCCAACGGTTGAAAATGACCGCCTTGAAACTGACGATAGACTGGTAGCCCTCTTTCACCTTATATATATCATTGAAGCCGTCCCCGTTCGGCGAAAAAGCATTAGGCATCTCCAGGATAGACTCGCTGATGGACACCGTGAACGGCATGGCTTCGCCTTCCGCCGGATACTGGATAGTGTCATTGCCATGCACAAAAGTGGCATAAAGCTGCACGTAGAACGTGCCGCTTTCCGTAAACGTGTATTCCAGGTTTTCATCAAAACGGTTGATGATGGGCGCATCCTCCTGCCCCTCGCGAAACACACGCCATTCATAACGCACGGCGTATTCCCCCAAATCTTCCACATTGGAAGTGAAATGCCCCGCCAACGGTGCCGACTGCGGCTCGGAAGCATCTTCCAGTTCTTCGCCCGTGGAAGTCGTATAACTGGCCGCCGGATTGACCGTAGGATAAACAATTTGTGCCGCGAGGAAACAAGGAAAGGCACACAACAAGCCCAATACCCAAAACTTCAAATCGTTCTTCATACCTGAATATTTGTGCAAAAATAATGTTTCCCGTTGACATAACCACTTTTTTTCCGTAATTTTGTCCGTCGTATCAGAAAAAGAAATGGCACACCGGAATTTATTACGTAATATCGCAGCCTTGCTACTGCTCCTGCAAGCCCCGCTCCATGCCCAGGAAAAAGGAACATTCGTACACACCATCCAACGGGGAGAAACCGTTTACTCCATCGCACGGACGTACCAAGTGTCACCGGATGCCATCCTGCAACTGAACCCGTCGGCCAACGACGGCATCAAGGCTGGAGGGACACTCATCATCCCGCAACAGGCGCAAGGGACACAAAAAGAAAACTTCCACACCATACAGGCGGGAGAAACCCTCTATCAACTCACCCGGACTTACGGCGTGGACGCGGAAACCATCTGCGAAGCCAACCCCGGCCTGACCGCCGACAACTTCAAGGCCGGCATGGTGATACGCATCCCCGGAGCTACGGCACGGGCCATAACCGCCCCCACGCCGGTGGCACAGCCGCAATCCGTGGCCACGCGCCCAAAATGCAGGGAAATGTACAAGGTGAAACGCAAAGAAACGCTTTACAGCATCTCGCGCCAATTCGGGCTGACCGAAAAAGAAATCCAAGATGCCAACCCGGAAATGAAACAGCCGGACTACAAGCTGCGCAAAGGCGATGTCATCTGCATCCCCTATCCCAACACCACAACTACCCAGCCCAACCCCACTCCGGCCACACCGAAGCACACCCCGACCAACACGGAACTGATGGGGGGAAAAGAGACTCCGGCGCCGAAACGGCTTGTGCGGATGGGCGTACTGCTCCCCTTCAAGGGCGGCACGGCAGAAAACAAGAAAATGATTGAATTTTATCGAGGCGTGCTCATGGCCGTGGAACGCATCAAAAAGTCGGGCGTGTCGGTAGAAGTATTCACCTACGACTCGGGAGAAAGCGCAGGCGACCTGAAGTCCGTGCTCGCCAACCACCCGCTCACGGGGCTGGACTTCATCATCGGGCCGCTCCATAACGGGCAAATCAAACCGCTCAGCGACTTCTGCAAGAAGAACCAGACGCGGCTGGTCGTGCCCTTCTCTTCGCAAGGGGAAGAAGTCTATCAGAATCCATATTATTACGCCATCAACCCGCCCAAGTCTTTCCTGATTTCAGAAGCGGCCCACCTGACTACCGAACTTTTCGGAAAGGAACGCCTTGTCCTGCTGGACAGCCGGGAAAACGACAAAGACGCAACCGACTTCACCGAGGCTGTAAACCAACACTTGCTGCAAGAGGGGAACAAGATGGAATCCTTCCAACTCTACGACAACGAATTGAAATGGCTGGAAACCATGAATCCAAACAAGACCAATGTCATTATCCCCAACTCATCCAGCATCAAGTTGCTCAATCAGCTGTTCCCGAGGCTTAAGGACTTTGCACAAAAATACCCGAAATACCGTTTCAAGCTGGTCGGCTATCCCGAATGGCAGACTTACACGAACAACCACTTGGAAAACTTCTACCGTTTCGACACGTATGCCTACTCCATGTTCTACCGTAACCCGCTGAACGGACAGGCGGAGCAATTTGAAACGGACTACCAAAAAGCGTTCCACGAGCCAACCATCTCCTCTTGGCCACGCTTTGCCATGCTGGGATTCGACACTGCATATTTCTTCCTGAAAGGCATATCGGACTACGGCGACGCGTTCGAACAACATCTGCCGCAAGTAGCAGTCCAGCCCTACCAGCACCGCTTCACGTTCCAACGTGCCAGCAACTGGAGCGGGTTTATCAACCGGGAAGTGGAATTCATCCATTACAGCCCGTCACACAGCATCGAACTAATCCGCCTGAAACAATGAAGAAAGCCATCATTTCCGCCCTCGCGGCTTTCATGATAGGGAATGCCGCCCACGGACAAATCGGCGAAGCGCGCAACGACTTGGCCATCGGCATCAACGGCGGCTACACGCTGAACCGAATGATGTTCAACCCCACCATCCAGCAAAACCTCAAAGGCGCACCGACATTCGGATTCACCCTGCGCTACACGTGCGAAAAATATTTCAAAAGCCTCTGCTCCGTACAGGTGGAGGTCAACTATGCCAACTTGGGCTGGGAAGAAAATATCGAAACCTCCAACGACACTTATAAACGGGATATCAGCTACATCCAAATCCCGTTCCTGGCGCGCATGGGTTGGGGATACGAAGAGAAAGGGGCCTTGTTCTACGTCGTGGCCGGCCCGCAGGTGGGCTTCTACTTAGGCGAAAAAGGGCATCGCGGCGGGTTGTTCAACGACTCCACCCTCCGCCTCCGCCCGGGACAAGTGAACCAACAATATGACATGCCGGTGAAAAACAAATTCGAATATGGCATCACGGCTGGACTGGGCATTGAGGTGAACACAAGGAAAGCCGGACACTTCTTGCTCGAGGGGCGTTACTATTATGGCCTGAGTGACATTTTCGGCAACGGAAAGAGCGATGTGTTCGGACGTTCCGCCAACGGCACCATCATCATCAAGGCCAGCTACCTCTTCGACATCATCCGCACGAAGCGGAAACCTGCCGCCGATTGAACCATTTGGGGGCAGTAGAAATTCAGTGGAGATTTGTAATTCCTTTGGGAAGCATGAAAAAGTTCTTCCCCACTGAATTTCGATTGTGCCGGGATTTTTCCGCCGTGCAGGACAAACAAAGCGGCATCCGACGGACATGCCCTTCGCACGCCACCGGATGCCGCCCGCATGATGCACACGTTTATCACCTATGCCTTCAGCTTCACCACCTTGGTCTTGCCGGGATAGACGGTCAGCCTGGCCGTCCCGTCTGCCTTTATCTCCACCTTCATGTACCGCGCCTCGACCACCAACTTCCCGTCCAGCATGATAATCCCCCACTGGCGCGGGTTGGCTTCCACGGCACAATAGTACCCCACCGGAGGCCGGATGCTGAGGTAAACTGGCGGCACTATGACACGTCCGCCCAACGCCAGCCCCCATCTCCGGCCTGACTGGAACGGCACGGCACTGCGCATGTCCGACAAACGTTCCCGGCGTTGCCGCTCCTCCTCCCGCCTGAAAGCCTCCCGCGTCTCCGCCGCCCGCATTGCGGCTTCCGCCTTCAACCGGGACACGGCGACATCGAAATCTTCTTCTTCCGATGCGGGATGGACGCAGGCGACATACCGCTTTTCCGCGCCTTCCGAGGCATGGTAGTAATTCCCCTTTTCGTCAGCCACCACGATGCTGCCGTCATCCAGCTCGCCGCAGAACCAATAGTATTCATTCGGGTCATTCTCCAAAATGCACACGCAATCCCGGAGGAAGGCATCAGTGCCCCCGACATATCTGAGTCCCGGCAACCGGAAGCCGTAATCACGGATCCGCAGGTAGAAACCACGGGAGACAAAATCGTATTCACCCACTCCGGGACGGACTTCATACACGCGCCGCGTGCGGCTATAATACCCTTTGCCCACCTTCAACATCCCTATCGCCCCGAACCTTTTGACGACCGGCTTTTCCCCATACTGTTTCGCCGACAACAAATCGACGTAGAAATCCCTCCTGTTTATGGCCGCAACCGCGATGCCATCTGGCAGGAGCCCCACCTTTCCGCATCGCCCCGCTTTCATTTGGACACGGCCCTCCCCATCGACGACGCCCACGCCACCATCCCCGAACTTCACGGCTGCCCAATCGCCCTTCACGTCGAATACCGCCTGGTATTGTGCAGGGACGGTGATGACACGCCCACGCCTCAGCCCCCAACGTCCGCTCCCCCGGTCTTTAAACGCCTTCAGGGCGTCATCCCGGCAAATGCCCGGGAGATGCCCGCCATTTTGCAGGCAATCCATCAGACGACCATGGGACATGACCGTTTCGAGCATCCCGCCCCCGTCCGCCGATTCATTCCACGCTTGCGACGCGGCCATATATGCCGCCCCGCCCGCATCCGGTGCGGGACAACCCTTCCCGGCCAGGCGCCCCTCGAACATCGCCTGCCAATCGTGGCGGGACGCGGGCAACCCGAACAGGCGGTAAAGGCCCACGTTGTCTATCAGCATGCACGTCTCCTTGCCGGACGTCCTGCGCAGCCCCCGGCCCACCTGCTGCAGGTACTTGGACAAGGACAGCGTGGGGCGGGCCAGCTGCACGAACTCCACGTCGGGGCAGTCGAACCCCTCGCTGAACACGTCCACGTTCACCAAGACCTGTATCTTGCCTTGCCTGAAGTCCTCCACCATTTGTTTGCGCAGCCTGGCGGGAGTCTTGCTGTCTATGGCGACGGCATTCACGCCTTTATCATTATAGTATGCGGCGATGTTCCGCGCATGGCTGATGCTGATGGCATACACGATGCCTTTCTTCCCGCCGGCATATTGGCGGACACTTTCATAAAGCCTTTCTATTGTCGGGCGGCGGTTCAGCACGGAATCCATCTCCTTCACCTGGAAGTCCCCGTCCGCACCACGTTTCCCCAACCCGTCTATCAACCGCTGGTCTTCGCTGTCCGGGCGGATGGACACATAGTCGAAAGGCGAAAGCCAGCCTTGCCGGATGAACTCCGCGATGCCGTCCGAGGCGACCAGCACCTCGAACAAGTCCGTGAAACCTTTCCGGTCCAGCCGGCAGGGCGTGGCCGTCATCCCCAGCTTCCTCGCATCGGGATAGCGCAGCCACAGTGCCTTGTAGGTTTCCGCCAGCGCATGATGGGCCTCGTCTATCACGATCAGGCTCGGGCGTTCATCCTTCAAGTCATCGAGGTGGCGCGAAAGCCATTGGATGGACAGCACTTTCACCCTCCCGTCATTTGGCTTCATGCCATACCGTGCCACCGTTTCCTCTATCTGCTCCACAAGTTCACGGCGGTGGGCGACAATCCACACACATAATTCTTCATTCTTCGTTCTTAACTCTTCATTCACGAGCGAAGCGAGCAAGTGCGTCTTTCCGGTTCCTGTGGGCATCTGCACCATTATAGTCTTGTGTGTCCGCCATGAGTCAAGCACACGAAACTTGATTCCCTGCTGATAAAAACGAAGAATAATGGAAGAAAAAGTTGTCATTACAGCACTATCACAAATGTTAAGGCTTATAATCCTGTGTTCTATAACAGATTTTGCAAATACCACTCTATTATTCAGTTACAAAACACCTGTTCTTGAACTCCTCCAAATCGTTAGAATATGAATTTCCAAAAGATTCTTTCATTTTATATTCCACAGCCCCTTCCATATAATCCCAATACGCATTTTCTTCCTCGGGGTCAGTAAACACAGGTGTCTCTTGCGAATACAATGAAGCATACAGCTCCTCGTATTTTTTTAATGTCGGCTTTTCATCCTTTTTTTCGAAATAATCTATTACGGTTTTGAAGGCAACCTGTTTGTAGATAGGAGCATAACCTCCATCTGTAATCATGTTTTCATCTACGTACAAGCAGCAGTTCTTGAAAAGACGAAACAATGTAGTCTCTTCTTTAATCAATTCAAGAGCGGACAGCTCAGGATGATTGTCAAGGTATATTTGCATTTCTGTAACCAAAAGTTCCTCTATCTCCGTGTTGCTTACCACCAAAGGACCAAGAGCTATTTCCTTATAATCTTGGTCATACGTTTTTGTCAAATATAGTTTGTTTAATAGCCCGCTTAAAACAAGTAAGTTTTCCTCACTCCCAAGTCTTTCATTAAACCACATAAAAACAATATCATGTGCAATATTCTTTTTATCGCCATTACCATACCGATCTGCTTGCAACATCTTTTTTACGGCTCCAAATTGATGATTTTTAGGTGAAGTTGTTTTCAATGCAAAGAACAGGATGCCATGCAGATAATTTTTCAATAGGCTATTCGAAATAGCTCCGATTTGCACATGGCTTAATTGATAAGCAATAGAGCCTATATATTTTCTACTATCCAACCATTGATTAACGATTTCTTCGGGTTTACTCCCTTCTGTAAGCAAACCTTTCAGTTCCTTGAATGACAGTCTGTATGGCGACACACCTAAGGTGAAATATTTATCGTAGTTTTCAGGGTAACATATACTTTCTGTTCTGGTTTTAAGGAGTTTGCCAAACATCCTTTCTAATATTTGTGGTGTTTCATCTTTCCAGAATTTCTCACCCTCGCACACCTTATTTCTATCCCTTTTGAAACTTTGCAATATACTGTCTTTGATATTGAATCTACCATTTTCATAACACAGCAAACTATATGGATCATCTGCAAGCATATCGTAGACATTTTTATCATATATTTGTAAGAGTTCCAACCAAAACAAATCCAGCAGTTTAATCTCACCATTGTATTGTTCCATTATATAGTTAACATTTAATATATATAGGCGAGAGAATCGTTTAGCACGGCGATAATTATTCAATACTCTCAGGATAAGAGCACACTCATCATTATTAAATCGGGCAAATAAGGATTTAGTAAATCTCCCATTAAATCTTTCCTGACAGTTCAAATCTTCATATAATGTTTTCCAAATTAAATAATCTTCCACTTTAGGCAGGTGTACTTCTACAGGGAATATCTTTTCCAAATAAGATGTGGCATCTTTGATATTCTTTTCCTCCAAAACCGTTGTCACATACTCTTTATCATACGCCACAAGGTAAATCGTATTATTCAAGTCGCCCGTGTTTCTAATCAGCCTCAAAACCTCAAACACCTCTTCCCTTTCAAGTCTGTCTACGTCATCGATGACAACGACTACAGGACGGGGCAAGCGTGAAAACTTATCAGACAAATTCTTTTTCTTCGCATAGAGACTTTCTTCCTTTATCGGCAGTGACAGCTCAAGGCCAAACGCACTGTGTGGTGTCAATGTCAGGTTGTTTATGGATCTTGCATACTCTTTAAGAGAATTGGATAATGTGCTGTATTTGGGTGATAATTGATGTCGCAATGAAGCGAAGAAATCTTTCGTCACTTGTTCCGGACTTCGGCACATCCATGGATTAAAATCCACGACTTCCGCCTTTTCAACAATTTTCTTTTTCAGTAAATTCAAGAATGTGGTTTTCCCGACACCCCATTCCCCTGTAATTCCTATCGCATAAGATTGGTCGCCAATTTTTGTAGACAATAGTCTTTGGGCTATTACCGAAGCGTATTTTTTCAAACTGTCTGGAGCGTTTTGATTGGCAGGGGTGTCCTGTGAGAAGCCTTGTAAGTTCTTGCCCTCTGTCACATTTTCACCTTCTTTTTTTTGAGATGCACCATCATGAGTGTTCACTTTTGATTTGAAGGCTTTAATTATCAAAATTCCTAAGGCTATTACCAATATACAGGACAAAAGCATCCTGTAGTCAAATTCACCTATAATATCGGCATAAGCCACATCACTCTTCCAATTAAGGCAGAAGAAAAGACCGCCTACCAGTGGAAGCCTATAAGGACGGCAATCATTATCAATCAATATTCTGCAAATCCAACAATACGCCAGATAGATTATAGTAACAGAAACCGGTATGTTTACAAGAAAACGCCCGTCAAGAAGATTGTAAAGCCATTTCATCCACAATCCATTATCTTCCATTGCAAGCCAAGAATACCATTCAGGTGCAAGCCCCATCCACACGGGTACCAGTAGGAATAAAACGATTGCACAGAGCCAATCTTGATTTAAGCATCTTCCGTTTTTCATGTTACCATCAACTAAAACCACATTTAATAAACATTTTTTACCTTCTTTTACCATCGGCAAAATGCACAAAGGCAGGATAGCAAGGCAATGCTGGTATATTGCGTCGTCTTGCTTATCCTGCCCTATTGATTCTTCTTATTGGTAACATGAACTAATCCATGATACAAACCTTATCATACATCAATCCTTGTTTAATTGAGAGGATATGATCATATTCGTTGTTTATTAAAGGTTTAGGAATTGTATTCCCTTGAATAACTCCAATAACTACGGCGATAGATGTTGTGGTCTATCATACTCCCACCAATCATAATGGTTTTGTCTTTTTGCATCTCAGTTGTAGGAACTGAAATCAGTCCGGTAGTGCCGTAAAGGTGTTGCCCGAAGACATGTACAGACATTACACAAAGCAATGCTGTTAAACAAAAATGTCTCATGGAGAGTCTTATGTTTAGTTTTTGTCTTATGCGTTTCTATCATGTTATTGACTCTCCATTTTTTATATATTGTGACTTAGCTGTATTTTGTTATTATATCCAGCTAAAATGTATATATTTGCATATCCAAATGAACATAATATGCAAAAATTTCTCTTCCCCCTTAAGCTGATATGCGCTTACCTGATTGCTGTGGTTTTAATACCTATAGCCTTAATCTGCAAACTATTCCGCAAATAAATCATGGCCAAACGGATTTCTGTATATGCCTAACAATTGCTTTGCGAAGTAGTAGAAAAATAACATATCATCGATGAAATAGCGTTTGAACATCCTTTTAGGTTCCATTAAAAAGCGATAGAACCATTCCAAGTAGAGCTTTTGGAATATTTGAGGAGCACGCTTGATGTTGCCTGCCTCAAAGTCTATTGTAGCCCCAAGTGCCATCCAAATGTGGACATCAGGCATCTTGTCCTTGTGATTGAATATCCATTTTTCTTGCTTTGGACATCCGACTCCGACCAAAACCACATTAGCCCCGCTCTTGTTTATCATTTCATAGATGGATTTGTTCTCTTCCTCCTTTTTCTCAAAGCCATATGATGGAGAATAGGCTCCAACAACTATCTGTCGATCCGTTTTTTCATTAATCCGTCTCTGTGCTTCCAATGCAACCCCATCCATAGCACCGAGAATAAAAATCTTGCAATTTACGTTGTGTTTTTGATGTTCATAGAAATGAGAGAAGAAAGAGCTTCCTGGTATAGCTTCCGGGAAAGGGCGTTTCAACAATTTGGAGAACAACTGCAGGATTCTTGAATCACAAGTCACCCATTGCGCTTTCTTATAGCAGTCATAAAATTCCTTGTCACGCTGCAATTTCACAAGATGATCCAAATTGGGTGTAACCAATACGCCGTTACCGGACTTGCTTTCCAATTGGGAATCCATCATTTCCAATAGTTGCTTCTCTGTAATGCTTAAAGCATCTATGTTCAAGATTTTTGTGTAACCGATAGTTTTCATTGTCGCAATGTCTTTATTAATACACGATGGAATTCAAATATTGGCCTTATACCAATTATAAACCCGTTTTACAATATCAAATAATCCAATCTTGTCAGCTTTATTTTTGATAGTTGCCTTCAAGCTATGGTCTACAAGATGAAATTCATCGTCAATACTCTCCAATGAACGGTTGGGGTCAAGGAATGCGGAAATGATGGCATCCCTCTGTGGATTATATGGGGATGGTTCATGCAAATTGGGATTCTCTTTTAAAGCCTCCTGCAATGTCCGCTGTTCTGCAAAAACATTTTCCAAATCTTTGAAAATGGCATCCCCCTTAGAGGTATTCACCATCACCAATGACACCCCTTTCATCACATCGTGCTTAAACTTTCTTCCGTATCTTCCAATACCCCAAAAATCAGCTATAGAACAGTCACCGATGCGGGGGATTGAAGAATAGGGGCAGCTGTAGCAACATTTTCTAAACAAGGCCGAAGCATT
>CALUFQ010000039.1 GCA_944319925.1 uncultured Paraprevotella sp. | reverse complement strand
CGATGGATCTCAAATCTGTCGCAGCATATCAGCGGGGTAGCATGAAACCGTTTCCCCACTGAATTTCTACTGACCCGACATCAGCCAACGGCGAAGCGATTTACGGCACCAGCCCCTGGCGCACCTTCGGAGAGAACATCGACCCCGACCAAAAGGAAGAAGTCATTCAAGCGGAATTCGATGACGCGGTGTTCAACGGATTCCCGCAACAACGGATTCCCGACGTGCGCTACACGTCCAAAGGAAACACCGTCTATGCCATCGTGCGCCACACGCCCGGTACGGAAGTGCTGCTCCGCTCTTTCACACCGGCCGACAAAGTACGCTCCGTGAAATGTCTCTACACAGGACACAAGCCACAATGGACGTTGACCGGCAAAGGCTTGTCCGTGCGGCTGAAATCGCCCGTGACGGAGTTTCCCGTCTATGTGCTCAAAATCATAGTTGAATGAATCCGATTCCGCCGCACCGGAAACCAATCCGATGCGGCGGAACAGGTAAGAATTGCACAAAAACATAAGGAACACTACCAATCCGCAGCCACAACAGTCAAACCGACAGAAAAAGCAGGTGGACACAAACACGCCGCCGGAAGAATATCACAACGTAGCAACGACATCAGCGTCAAGCCCGGTGACCCGGACGATAGATTCTGCGGACAGTCCCATCTGTCTGAGATTACGGGCAATCTCCAGCTGTTTGTCATGTGCGCCTTTCGCTATGCCCTCGGCCATGCCCTTCTCCATGCCCTTGGCCATGCCCTCAGCCATACCTTTTTGCCGCTCAAACTCCATTACGGCCAACTGGTCGCGATAGACCTTGATGCTCTCGTCGTATTTCATGCGGTCCTCCTTGCTCATGGCGGCGATGTCCACGATTTGTTCCAATTTCTGGAATACCGCGTTACGAGCCTTGAACGGCAACCTCTGTAATGTCTCCATATTCTTCAACACATAAATCCAACGTTCGAAATCTGTCTCGCATTCGCTTTCCTCCTTCGTGAAAGAAGGAAGCTCCAGGAAGATGAAGCGCATCTTGTCCGTGAACAACTCGTGCGTGTCACGGTCGGAGAGCACGATGTCCGTACGCAATTTCCGGGGCAGGTTCGTCAGGCGGAAGTTCAGGAAGAACACGCCATAGACGGCTTTCAGCTCGAATTTCCAGTCCGCACCCCTCTCGCCTTGCCGGGCAACAGCCTGAGAAAGGTAATAAAGCGTACGTTCGCGGAAGTTGACATGCTCCTTGTTCTGCATCTCCACGATGAACTGCTCGCCGCGGGCATCCGTACAGTAGATGTCGTAAATCAGCCCCCGGTCTTTCTCAAACTCAGGCAACAGTTCCTTGTCAAGGAAATGAATGTCCTGCACCTGCCGCTCCCCCTGCAATAGCGCGTTGAGGAAGTCAATCAGCAGGTCTTTGTTGATTTCCTGCCCGAAGATGCGCTTGAAGCCCACATCAGTAAAAGGATTGATAAACTTTGCCATCATATCGTTTTTTGTTTCTCCTCCCTGCAAAGGTAGCATAAACCCCGAACAAAAACAAACGAGAATTTGCATTTCGGACAAAATAGGGCAAACCAAGCCAGCCGCACGATATTGGTCAAATAATCCCCACTGAAAAAACGGGAAAACATATAAATAAGGTACGCGATCGCGTGCACCTTATTTACATGTAATCTATCCAAGCAAGAATGGCGAAGATTCACCTGCCAAATCTCTAACCGCAAGCAAAGGGAAGGAAAATTGTTTCTGTACGGCAAAAAGACCTCCAACGTTGTCATTAGAATGTTCCAAGCGTTTGGAACTGGGTGTTCCAGGCCTTGAAACTGGGTGTTCCAAGCGTTTGGAACTGGGTGTTCCAGGCCTTGAAACTGGGTGTTCCAGGCTCTGAAACTGGGTATTTCAGGCTCTGAAATTCTCATCGCCTTTTTATCCATGCCACAAATTGCCTTCCCTAAGACAGTTTCACGAGATTTAAGACATCACAAAAAGTATGTGAAACATACAAACGGAAGCATTCGGGCGCGATTCCCTACTTTTGAGCCGTGAAATAAAATCGAAACCATAATGAAAAAACTCATCATCGCCACATTTCTCCTTGCCTGCCTAGGGATATCCGTCCGGGCGGCAGACAGCCAAACGGCTTCACCCACTTTCAGAAACCCTGTCCTGTGGGCAGACGTGCCCGACCCGGATGTCATCCGCGTGGGCAACGACTTCTATCTTGTCTCCACCACCATGCACCTGATGCCCGGCGGCCCGGTCATGACCTCAAAAGACCTGGTCAACTGGCACACCGTGAGCTACCTGTTCGACCGGCTCATCGACTCTCCCAAATATGACATGCGCGGGGGCACGGTCTATGGCCTCGGCCAATGGGCCACCTCGCTCAAATACCACAACGGCATGTTTTACGCGCTCTTCGCCCCCAATGACAGTCCGGGCGGGGAGAGCTACTTGTACCAGACCAAAGACCCGCGGCAAGGCTGGACGTTGAGGACGCGCCTTCCGCACTTCCACGACTGCTCACTGTTTTTCGACGATGACGACCGCGTCTATGTGTTTCACGGCACAGGCATCGTCAAGATGGACCTCGGTGGCATGCGCGAAGGAGACCGTGCCGGACTGAGCGCCTTCAACGGCGATGCCGTACAACTGATGGCCAGCCGCCAAAACGGACACACGTTACTGTTCGTGGAAGAAGCCTCCGTGAAATTCAGCAAAAGCAAAAAAATCGAACAAGTCAGCCAACGGACAACCGGACAAAAGGAACTTCATGGCGACATCGTCTATCTCCGCATTGATGCCGACTTCAACCCCGGGAAGGATATCGCCAGCCTGAGTTACAGCACCGACGGCACAACTTGGCACAAACTCGGCGAAGACTTCAAAATGAAGTATGACTTCACACGGCTGTTCATGGGATCGCGCTTCGCCATCTTCAACTATACCACCGAAAAACCCGGAGGACATGTGGACATAGACTGGTTTCACTTCAGTTGCGGGGAAAAATGAGAGATATGCGACATAGCTTAAACAACATGATACATATTACAATGTATGTACACACCTTTTGTGGTAATTTAGCACTAGAAAAACCAATTAAATCATAAACACCGATGAAACGCAGTCTTTGTTATCGTTTTAAGATAAAAACTTTCGCGGTGGCCATGACGTTGGCCGCCACAGGACTGACCTCATGCCAAGACGATGAGCTGGTGGGGCAACCTTCCTGGCTGAACAATTCCATCTATGGCTATCTGCAAGAACAAGGCAATTATGGATGCCTGACCCGCCTCATCAATGATTTGGACATGACGGACGTGCTGAACATGACGGGGAGCAAGACCATTTTCGCTGCCGACGATGCTGCTTTTGACACCTTCTTCAAAAGCAACAGTTGGAACGTAAAATCTTACGACGAGCTGTCGCTCGCGCAGAAAAAAATCTTACTCAATAGTTCCATGGTCAACAACGCCTACCTGATTGAACTGTTGTCGAACGTGCCGGGCAATCCCCCACAGGAAGGCATGTGCATGCGACGTGAAGTAGCTCTCAGCGTATATGACTCCGTGGCACGCATTATGCCTGCAGATATGCCCAACACCCGTTACTGGGACAAGGTTCGAGGACGCAAGGACGGCGTGTTGCTCATGCGCGACAACACCAGCCAACCCATGATACACCTCCTGCCGCGTTTCATGAAAACCAATAAGATTACCGACAGTGACTTGGCCAAACTGACCAACGGCCATGCCACCTCGGCTTCCGAATCGTGGGTGAACGGCATCAAGGTGCTCACCCCTACGGATATCACCTGCAAAAACGGCTACGTGCAAAAAGTGGAACAAGTCATCACCCCGGCCGACAACATGGCTGAAATCATCCACAAACACCCCATCATGAGCCGATGGGCGGAACTGCTCGACCTCTATAGCGCACCCATCTATGACGCGAACGCCACGCAAAACTATAATCGCCTCTACGGCACACAGGACTCAGTCTTCGTGTTGCGCTACTTTGCACAACAAGCCAATGGCGGTTCCAACCTGCAAGACCCCGACAACCCGGAAGTTCAAGTTCCAGGTTATCTGACCTTCGACCCGGGATGGAACCAATATATGTACACCAACGCCTATGGCAAGACGTTGGAATATGACTGCGGAGCCATGCTCGTGCCCAACAACGACGCGGTGGAAAGATGGTGGAATGGCGAAGGCCGGGCCCTGCAGGATGTGTATCCCTCGCTGGCCGAAGTGGATGTGAACGTGTTGAACAAGCTCATCAACGTGAACATGATTACCTCGTTCGTGGACCACGTGCCTTCTAAGTTCGAAAGCATCACAAACGACGCCAAAGTCAGCATGGGCGTGAAACCCGAAGACGTGGACAGTTGCTTCATGGGTTGCAACGGCGTAGTGTATCTCACCAACAAAGTGTTCGCTCCGGCTGCCTACCGCTCCGTGTCGTTCCCCGCGCTGGTGCGCCGCAACACCACGATGGGCGTGGTCTATTGGGCTATCGAACAACTGGGGCTGGATGCCTACCTCAACTCCATGGACACGCGCTACAGCCTGGTGCTGCCCACCAACGACGCCTTCTTGCAGTATATCGACCCCGTATCCTACGGTGAAGGCACTTCCACGCTTTACCAATTCTTTTGGGACGAAGAACGGCAAAACGTGCGCGCGGACAAATACCAATATGACATGGCCACCGGCCAAATCCTAGACCCCGAACACTATGAAAGCGCATACGCCAATGCCGCTTCGGGCAAAGACAACGACCCCATCATGAACCGCCTGAGCGACATCATGGAAAACGCCATCGTGGTGGGCGACATCGAAGACGGACACACCTATTACAAGACCAAGGGCGGGAACATCCTCAAGGTGACCCGCGGCGGCCAGAACGGAGTCATGATTTCCGGTGGGCTGCAAGTGGAACAAAACAATCCAGTTGAGGTGACCACGATTTACGACCAAACGGAAAGCGGCAACGGAAAGGCTTACGTCATTGAAGACCGCCTGCTGATGCCCAGCCGCAAATCGGTCTATACGACATTAAGCGAACACCCGGAATACGCCCGCTTCCTGGAACTGCTCAGCGGCGGCGACCCTGACTCCACGGAATACAGCCTGCTGACAACCCTCATTGACGAAAAATACGAGTGCGTGGACCAGAACATCACTCTCTTTGACACCTATAATTATACGGTGTATGTCCCCACGAACGAAGCCATCGAAAAATTGCACGAAGAAGGCATCTTGCCTTATTGGACAGACTTCGATGCCGCCACCGACGAAGGGTTGCGCTACAAAATCAAAAACCGCATCGTGAACTTCCTGCGTTACCACATCCAAGACAATTCCGTCTTTATCGGTGACAACACGGAAAGCGGGCTGAAATATGAAACCGGCATGCTGAACCCGGCCAACCGCCGTTTCTACAGCATTGAAGTGAACAAGATTGGCACAGACGGCATGGAACTCACCGACCAACTCGGAAACAAACGCAAGGTGGTGACCACTGAAGGGCTTTATAACAATGTGTGCCGCGAGTATGCCTTCAACACTGGGGCGAACACCATTTATACTTCGTCATCGGCCGTTGTACACCAAATAGACGGTGCATTGTTCTACGAAAATAGCCAATTGGAAAAGATAGAATATTGAAGGAGAAAAAATAAATAAAAAGAACCGGACAAACACACGGACATTATGGAAAACAATATGAAACGAATATGGGTCGCTTTCCTATGGCTTTGCCTCTTAGCCATCCCGGCACAGGCCCAGATCAGCAGCATCAGTGGTACGGTGAGAGACGATGTCGAGACGCTCATCGGAGCCACGGTGTGCGAAGTAGATGCCACCGGGCGCGCCATCAACGCCACGGTCACCGACATGAACGGGCACTTCACCATGAGAGTCAAGAGCACGAAAAATAAGCTCAAGGTGAGCTACATGGGCTATACCACACAGACTCTCCCCATCAACAAACGGAATTATGACATCACCCTAGCCTCGGCTAGCCGGACGCTAAAGGAAGTCTCCGTGACGGAAAAGAAACGCATCAGCGGCGGCGGCCTCGCCATCCCCGAACGCGAAATCAGCTTCGCCTCGCAAACCATCTCCACCAAGGAATTCGAAGGATTGGGCATCAACACCATCGACGAAGCCCTGCAAGGGCGTATTGCCGGACTGGACATCATCTCCAACTCGGGTAACCTGGGCAGCGGCACGACGATGCGCCTGCGCGGTACGTCGTCCATCAGTACGCTGACCAACCAAAACCCGCTCATCGTGGTGAACGGCAACACGTGGAACGTGGACATGAGCACTTTCGACGTGAACACGGCCAACGACGAATCGTTTGCCCAACTGTTGAACATCAACCCCGAGGACATTGAGGAAATCACCGTGCTGAAGGACGCGGCCGCCACAGCCATCTATGGTTCGCAGGGCGCGAACGGTGTCATCGAAATCAAAACCAAGCGCGGTAAGCGCGGTGCCCCCCAAGTAAGCTACTCTTTCCGCCTGACGGGAACTTACCAGCCCGAAGGTTACAAAATGCTCACAGGCGACGAATACACCATGTTGCTCAAGGAAAGCTACTTCAACCCCGAACAGAGCTCCACGGCATCCAACATCCCTGAACTGAACTACGACCCCACGTTCTCGGAATATGAACAATACAACAACAACACCGACTGGCAGGATGCCGTGACCCAGTGGGGATGGCGACAGAACCACAACATCTCCGTCACCGGCGGTGGTGAAAAGGCCACATTCCGCATCTCCGGTGGATACGACCACGAGACGGGTTCCATCATCGAACAACAGCTGGACCGCTTCTCCACCCGTCTGGCCTTGGACTATTACGTGAGCGACCGCATCAAGGTGTCCACCAACTTCGCCATGACCTACACGGACAACCAAAAGAACTACGACGACCTGTTGGCCATCGCCTACAAGAAGATGCCGAACATGGGCATCTTCGAAGAAGACTCGCACACAGGACTATCGACGGGCCGTTACTATGAAATGCTACAGTCTGCCTCTTCGGTGTTCAACGGCAACCAAAAAGACCTGGTGAATCCCGTGGCCAGTGCAAAATTGGCCAAATACGACCAAAAGACCTACGACATCACGCCTGAACTGGAAATCCAGTACAACCTGTTGGGCACATCGGAAGACGAATGGCAACTGCGTTGGAACGGACGCGTGAACATGAACGTGTTCAACGAATACAACGACAAGTTCTATCCCCAAGAGCTGAAAACCGTGAATTGGAACAACGATGTCAACATCGGATACACGAACAGCCGCAAGAGCGTGGCCTTCGACACCAAGCAGACGCTCACGCTCACGCCCTATTTCGCCAACAAAGACCATTCCATGATGGCCATGGTGCGCTTCAATCTCATCTCGGGCACCAGCAACCAGCAGGACACCGAATCAATGCGCCTGCCTTCGGGCGGCATTGAAAGCCCTGATGCCGGCGGGCAGATTTCCTCGCTCTCCACAGGATACTCCCAATGGCGTTCCATCTACTATACATTCTCGGCACACTACGCTTACAAGAGCCGCTACATGCTCGACTTCTCGCTGCGCGCCGACGGCAGCACGAAATTCGGCCCGGGCAAGCGTTGGGGCGTGTTCCCCGCCGTGTCGGCCCGCTGGAACATCATTGACGAGTCGTGGATGAAATGGAGCCGCGATTGGCTCTCCATGCTCTCCATCCGCCCCAGCTGGGGCCGCGTGGGCAGCCAGCCAACCCAAGACTACCTCTACGAGAGCAAGTACGGCAGCGGAGACACCTACATTGACATGAACGCCATGAACCAGCTCAACATCCGGCTCACCAGCTTGCGTTGGGAAGTGAAATCGACCTACGACGTGGGCATGGACTTCGGCTTCCTCGACGACCGCCTGCGGCTGACAGTGGAATGGTACCACTCCACCACCGACGGCATGCTGATGGGCAACGTGGGCATCCCCTCTTCCACAGGATTCTCCTCGCTGGCCTACAAGAACGTGGGCAAGCTGCGCAACCTGGGCTGGGAGTTCAACATCACTACCAACCGCGTCATCCGTGCCGGTAAGTTCAGCGCCGACTTCAATGCCTCGTTCGGCAACAACAAGAATGAAATCCTCGAAATGGATCCTACCGTGTTGGCCTCGCTCAACAAGGAATTCACGCAAGCCAACCGCAACGTGCTGGAACGTGTACAGCTCAACAACCCCTTCGGTGCGATTTACGGTTTCCGCTACAAAGGCGTTTACCAATACCATTATGACACCTTCGCCGACATGAATGAAGCCGAACGTGCGCAGTTCCTCGCCGATGGTAAGACAGCACCGCTGGCTTTCAGTGCCGACGGCCAGGTCATCTACGACAGCAAGGGAGAACCCAAGCGCATGAAATATTGCTTCTCCAACGAAGATAACAGGTCGCTCGATTACGACTTCAAAGGGGGCGATGCCATATATGAGGACATCAACCATGACGGCAACATCAATGAGCTGGACATCGTCTATCTCGGCAGCTCCCTGCCCAAGCTCACCGGCGGTTTCGGCCTCACGCTGACCTACGACCGTTGGCGTCTGAACGCCCAGTTCAACTACCGCGTGGGCAACAAAATCCTCAACTTGGCGCGACTCGACGCGGAATCCATGCTGACGAACAACAACCAAAGCCAGGCCGTGAACTACCGCTGGCGCAAGGAAGGCGACGTGACATCCATCCCGCGTGCCATGTACGGCACGATGAGCAACGGTGCCGTGTCCAACTACAATACCCTCATCAGCGACCGCTTCGTGGAGGATGGTTCCTTCCTGCGTCTTAACTACCTGCAGCTCTCCTACTCGTTGTCTGCCAAGGCCGCACGGGCCATCCACCTCAAAGGTGTCCGCGCCTACCTCAGTGCCAACAACCTGTTCTGCCTGACCAAATACAAGGGCGTGGATCCGGAAATTTCCTACGGCAGCACCGGCGTGGCCAAAGACGAAGGCCAGACCCCGCGCGCAAAATCATTCACCCTCGGCGTGACCGTGGATTTTTAACCCTTAACCGCAAAAAGAGAAAAAGAAATGAAAGCATACAAGATATTCGCCACGGCTCTGCTGGCCGCATGCCCCCTGGTGGGTTGCGAGGATTTCCTGAACCTCAAGCCCCTCAACGACATCGTATTGGAAAACTTTTGGAACGAGAAAAGCGATGTGGACAACATGATCAGCGGCTGCTACTCCACGATGCAGAGCCGTGACTTCGTAGAGCGCCTCATGGTGTGGGGTGAAGTGCGCTCGGACAACATCGTGGCCGGCAACAATGTGAACGGCAACGTGGACTACTCAAACATCTTCCAGGAAAACCTGCGCGAAAACAACAGCTTTACCAAATGGGACAAGTTCTACAGCGTCATCAACAGCTGTAACCTCATCATCCAGTACGCCCCGCAAGTGGCGCAAAAGTCGCCCGATTACACGCAAAGTGCACTACGCGCCACCATTGCCGAAGCCACGGCCCTGCGCTCGCTGTGCTACTTCTACCTCATCCGTGCCTTCCGCGACGTGCCTTACACCACGGAAGCCTACATGGATGACAACCAAACGATGGCCTTGCCTGCCAGCAAGTTCGAAGACATTCTCAATGCCCTCATCGCCGACCTCGAGTCCATACAAAACGATGCCGTGAAAATCTATCCGGAAACTGACCCGCTCTATCAGACCGGGCGCATCACACAGGAAGCCATCCACGCCATGCTTTGCGAAATGTACCTTTGGAAACAAGACTATGCCAAATGCGTCTATTATGCCGACCTGGTCATTCAGTCAAAGATGGACAAGTATAACGAAAAATACCAGCGGTACGGCGGCATCGTGGCCGGCGTGGTGGACGAACTGGTGGAAGGCTATCCGCTCATTAGCGACGCCAACTCCACCCGCACGACCTACGGCAGTGCCTACACACAGATTTTCGTCAACGGCAACAGCAGCGAAAGCATCTTCGAACTGACTTACATGAAAGACAACGACAACATGCTTTCGAACGGCGCCGTAAGCTACTGCTACGGCAATGATGTCACCTTTCCGGGGCTTTACCGTCCCGCCGACTTTATCGGGTCGGACGTGTCGGACAAGTCTTTCCAGGTGTTCACCAGCATGTATGACACACGCGCCTACGAAAATGTGCAAAGCAACAGCGACACAGACTTCCGCATCAACAAATACACCACCGACGGGGCTTCCATCGACCTTACGAAAGCCACTTCGGACGACCTGACCGGCGGAGTCACCCACGGAACGCCCTATCGGGAAAAGTTCTGCAAGGCCAACTGGATTGTTTACCGCCTGACCGACATCATGCTCCTGAAAGCCGAAGCCCTCGCGCAAATGGCTCCCGAGGAATCTGCCACGAAGCCCTCGGAAATCTCGCAAGCTTTCAAACTGGTCAACTCCGTGAACCTGCGCTCCAACTGCGACCGCACCGGCATGCAGAAGCTCGACAGCAACATGTACACCACGAAAGCCACCATGCAGAATCTCGTCATGGAAGAGCGCCAACGCGAACTCATGTTCGAAGGCAAGCGGTGGTTCGACCTCGTGCGCCGCGCCCGCCGCGACGGCAACACGGAATACCTCGTGAACCAAGTCACACGGAAATACACCACGAACATCACGGCCGTGGAAAGCAAGCTTTCCAAAATGGACGCCATTTATTGGCCATACAACGAAAACGAACTGGATGTGAACCCATACCTTGTGCAAAACCCAGCCTTCGCCATCGGTGAAAGCACCACGATTGAATAAAAAGAATCATTCTCTAAACCGACAAGAAAATGAAAACGACCGTCATTAAATATTGGGGATGCGTAGCCGCCTTGTGCGGGATGCTCTGCACGACCGCCTGCTCTGACGAGCCGGATGCCGAGCACTACTACACTTTCAAGGGACAGATGATGAGCGAATACCTCAACTCCTCAGAGGACTTCAGCGAGTTCGCCACCATCGTCAAGCGAGCCGGACTTTCCGACATGCTCTCCTCGTATGGCTCATACACCTGCTTCGCACCCACCAACGAAGCCGTATATAAATACCTTGAAGAGAAAGGCGTCGCGTCCGTGGACGGACTGACCGATGCTGAATGCGACACCATCGCGCGGACGCACCTCATCGAGAACATGTACTCCACTTCGGAGATGAACGACGGGGTGCTGCCCACGCAGAACATGAACCGCCGATACCTGGAAATAGGGCACGGCAATGACGAAAACGGCAACGCCGTGGTGCTCGTCAACAAGACGGCACACGTCATCTTCGAGCTGCAGGACGACTCCGTGGAGAACGGCATCATGCAGCCCGTCACCGAAGTGCTCAAGAACTCCAACAACATGCTCCCGCAGGTGCTGCAGAAGAACGACAAGATTTCCACCTTCTACGCCGCACTTGAAGCTACGGGACTGATAGACTCGCTTAACAAATACCGCGACGATTCGTGGGATCCCACCCAGTACGAACGCTACTATTACACCTCGCACGTGAACAAGGAAACGGCCACCGTGCCCGACGAGAAGCGCTACGGGTTCACCCTCTTCATCCCCAAGGACGAAGTGCTCCAGCAGAAGTACGGCATCGCGCCGGGGGACGTGCGCGCGCTCTACGACCTGGCCTGCCAAATCTATGATGCCACCTATCCGGAAGATGCCGCTGCGGACTACCACGGGTTCGACCAGCTCACACACCGCAAGAACCCGCTCAACCGGTTCATCGCCTACCACATCCTCACCCGAGACGTGAAAGGATGGAACTACCTGACCCCGCTCAACGACATCGGAATTGAGACCGCCATCATGAACCCTGAGGACTGGTACGAGACCATGCTGCCGCGCACCATGATCAAGGTGGAGAAACTCACCGTATGGAAATATGCCAACGCATCCGGTGACCAACGGTTGGAAATTTACCTCAACCGCCGCTATGATGACTACAACAGCATACACGGCGCGATGGTCAGCAAGACAGTGGAGACGGAATACGAGCAAGAAGGACTGAACGGACGCTATTTCTACATCAACGACTACATCGCCTTCAGCGAGCAGACACGAGACATCGTACACAACTGCCGCATACGCATGGACTTCTCTACCATCTTCCCTGAGCTGATGACCAACGACATCCGACAAAACGGGAATCCGGATTTCAATGACCCGGAATTTGACGAGACAGCCAAGTACGGAAGGAACTATTACTTCCCGAACGGTTACCTGAAAGACGTAACCACATCCGGGGGGTATTTCATCTACCGCCGCCCACGCAGTTGGTACACCTGCTACGAAGGTGACGAGATGAACATGTTCGGCGACTATGACATCACGTTCAAGCTCCCGCCCGTACCTTTCGAAAGCGACTACCAGATCCGGCTGGGATTCTGCTGTACGGACACACGAGGCATCGGACAAGTCTATTTCGACGGCATCCCCCAAGGAATTCCTTTGGACATGACCAAAGCCCTCCATGACCCGACCATCGCGGGCTCTTCTTTCCGCACCGACTACACTACAGGTATGACCGAAGAAGAAAAGCAAGAAGAACGCAAAGCTCTGAAGAACAAAGGATATTATCGCGGGCCAAGAGGCGGATATCATTTATCGGGAACCAGCCATGCCGTCTTTGCCAATGATGCAGGGAGCTACCGTATCGTGCTCTGCACGGTGCATATCGATCCCGACAAGGACCACTACCTGCGCTGCCGCAACGTGTCGGACAACGGCAGCACGGAATTCATGCTCGATTTCCTTGAGATAGTGCCCAAGAGTGTCTATGGCGTAGAAGACGAAGAACAACAGGAAGACGATTTATAAAAATATCAAGTATAAAAAAGTATGAGGAAAACAACAGTCATCAGATATTGGGGATGCATAGCCGCCTTGTGCGGGATGCTCTGCACGACCGCCTGCTCCGACGAGCCGGATGCCGAACACTACTATACCTTCACAGGACAGATGATGAGCGAATACCTCAACTCCTCGGAGGACTTTAGCGAGTTCGCCGCCATCGTCGAACGGGCGGGACTCTCCGACATGCTCTCCTCATACGGCTCATACACCTGCTTCGCGCCTACCAACGAGGCCGTTTGGAAGTATCTTGAGGAGAAAGGAAAAGGCTCCGTGGAAGAACTGACCGACGCAGAGTGCGACACCATCGCACGGACACACCTCATCGAGAACATGTACACCACATCGGAAATGAATGACGGGGTGTTGCCCACACAGAACATGAACCGCCGATACCTGGAAATCGGGCACGGCAACGACGAGGAAGGCCGCGCAGTAGTGCTCGTCAACCGTACTGCGCACGTCATCTTCGAGTTGCAGGACGACTCCGTGGAGAACGGCATCATGCAGCCCGTCACCGAAGTGCTCGAAAACACCAACCGCATGCTCCCGCAGGTGCTCCAAAAAAATGATAAGATTTCCACTTTCTATGCCGCGCTTGAGGCCACAGGGCTGATTGACTCACTCAATGCCTACCGCGACGACTCGTGGGATCCGGATCAATATGAACGCTACTATTACACCTCGGATGTCAACAAAGAGACGGCCACCGTGCCCGATGAAAAACGCTACGGGTTCACCCTCTTCATCCCCAAAGACGAAGTGCTTCAGCAGAAGTACGGCATCGCACCGGGGGACGTGCAGGGGCTCTACGACCTGGCCTGCCAAGTCTATGACGCCACCTATCCGGAAGATGCCGCTGCGGACTACCACGGGTTCGACCAGCTCACGCACCGCAAGAACCCGCTCAACCGGTTCATCGCCTACCACATCCTCACCCGCGACGTACAGGGTTGGAACTACCTGACCCCGCTCAACGACATTGGCATCGAGACCGCCATCATGAACCCCGAGGATTGGTACGAGACCATGCTGCCGCGCACCATGATCAAAGTCGAAAAACTCACCGTGTGGAAATACGCCAACATGTCTGGCGACCAGCGCTTGGAGATTTACCTTAACCGCCGATATGACGACTATAACAGCATACACGGCGCAATGGTCAGCAAGACAGTGGAAGCGGAATACGACCAGGAAGGGTTGAACGGACGCTACTTCTATATCAACGACTACATCGCCTTCAGCGAGCAGACGCGCGACATCGTGCACAACTGCCGCATACGCATGGATTTCTCCACCATCTTCCCCGAACTGATGACCATGGGCATCCGCCAAAACGGCGACCCATATACCTTCGATCCGGAATTTGACGTAACAGCTAAATATGGACGCAATTACTACTTCCCCAACGGCTACCTGAAAAACGTAACGGTCTCGGGATACTTCATCTACCGCCGGCCACACGTATGGCACTACTGCTACGAAGGCGACGAGATGAACATGTTCGGCGACTATGACATCACGTTCAAGCTCCCGCCCGTGCCCTTTGAAAGTGAATACCAAATACGCTTGGGATTCACCAGTACGAACACGCGCGGCATAGGCCAAATCTATTTCGACGGGGTGCCGCAAGGAATACCGTTGGACATGACCAAACGCCTGACCGACCCGACCATCGCCGGTTCGTCTTTCCGCACCGACTACACCACAGGCATGACTGAAGAGGAAAAGCAGGAAGAGCGCAAGGCATTGAAAAACAAAGGTTACTACCGTGGCGCAAGAGGCGGATATCAGGGAGTAAGCCCTCATTACATTTTTGCCAATGATGCAGGAACTTACAGAATCGTGCTCTGCACGGTGCATATCGATCCCGACAAGGACCACTACCTGCGCTGCCGCAACGTGTCGGACAACGGCAGCACGGAATTCATGCTCGATTTCCTTGAGATAGTGCCCAAGAGTGTCTATGGCGTAGAAGATGAAGAACAACAAGAAGACGATTTATAAAATAGCATTAATAAAAAACATTCAGCAATATGAAAAGAACAACCATTATGAAATACACGCTAGCCGCACTGCTACCCATGATGGCCGCGTGTCAGGATGAATGGGACGAACACTATGGAAGAACCAACCCGCTGGCTAGTCCGGAATCGTTGTGGGAAGCCATGAAGGCGGATGCAAACCTCTCGAACTTCGTGCAGCTTGCCGAAAACACGGGCTACAATTACCAATTCAACGGCGACCAAATGTTCACCGTATTCGCACCAACCAATGATTGCCTGAGCCTGAGCGACATAGACAGCCTCACGGCCGCCTATAACGAACAAAAGGCGCGGAAAATCAAGGACAACGACAATTCCATCATCAAGCAGTTCCTGCAGAACCACATTGCCATGTACAACCAATCGGCACTGCCCACGGGGGATTCCGTGCAGATGACCATGTTGAACGGGAAATATGGCTATCTGGCCGACGGAACCATAAACGGCGTGAAATGCCTCACGTCCAACCAGCTCTATCGCAACGGCATACTTTTCACCGTAGGTGACAAACTCCCCTATTTTGCCAATGTGTCGGAAAGCTTCGGAATAGACAATGAGTTGGACAGCGTGGCTGCGTTCTTCGACAAGTTCAACGTATATGAATTCAATGCAAGCCAAAGCGTTCCCGGAGAAATCGTGGACGGAAAGACTGTTTACCTGGACTCTGTGATGAACCTGAGCAACGTCATGTTCAACGAGCTGGGACTCATCAACCGCGAGGACAGTAACTATTGGATGGTCGTACCCGTCGATAAGGAATGGAAACGGCTGTACGAAGAATATCGCACATACTATAACTACGACAACACTGTCCCGAAGCGCGATTCGATGCAGGACATCATGGCTCACAAGGCCATCCTGCAAGGTGCCATCTTCAACATGAACCAGCAACCCTCGCCACAGGACTCGCTCCTCTCCACAACCTACAGCAAATGGAACTATCGCTACTACAAGTGCCTTTCACCCTACGCCCCCGGCGGGGTGCTTGATGGCGTCAGCGAAACGACCTGCAGCAACGGGCGCATGTTCAAAACCGACCGGTGGAACATAGACAAGCGCACGACCTTCTTCCAGGAGATCAAAATAGAAGCCGAAAACTCCTTCTACCAGGACAGCGTGGCCAAATGTAAAGAACCGGTTTCCATCCGTTCTGTCGCCACGACCAACCCGTTCTATGGAAAAGTGTCGGGCAACTCATTCGTGGAAATCGAACCGCTCAACATCATCGTGACCCCTCTCATCCGCTACACTATCCCGAACGTGCTCTCCAACATCGGTTATGATATCTATGCCGTCTTCGCACCGGCCACGGCTGCCGACACCCTGGCCACCGACACTCTTCCGTTACGCGTGGAATTCTCCATCCAATACAACGACCAAGACGGACGACTAGTGAACCCCATTGACATGGTCAACGACGAAGGCAGCAAGGTCTATGAAACACGACCGAATGTGGTGGACACCATCCTGGTGGCCAGCGACTATAAGATTCCCACCTGTAGCTACAACACAAACGAGCCACAGGTGCGCCTCACGGTGGAAGCCAACCGCGGCTCGGCCAAGCAATACACCCGCACACTGCGGCTGGACTGCATCATCCTCAAGCCGCACGAAGAAGACGAGACCGGAACCCCTAACGAATAACAAAAAATCACAGCCCAAGATGAAATACAAAATATATTGCATATCGGCCATGATGGCATGCAGCATGACCCTGCAAGCACAAGAAGCTGACACAACAGGTGCCGGCGGAGAACGCGCAAAGGCAGAAAACGCCCTGCGCATGAAAAAGAAAGTAGAAACGCGCACTATCCGCGGACGCGTGGTGGATGCCGCCGGGCTCACGCCCAAAAGCGGAGCATTGGTCAGCTCCCATGGCATCGACGGATACAGTACGCTGACCGAAGACGATGGCAGCTTCGAGCTGGAAGTACCCGTCTTCGCCACGGCCATTGACATCACCGCCCCCGACTGCAACCCTGTGCGGGCCGGACTGAAACGCACGGAAGAACAGGCGGACGTGGTCATGTACCCCGCCACCCTTGACGCACTGTACGACGACCTTTCGCAAGCCGCCAACATGCGGCAGGCCTACAGCCCGGATTATTCCTCCGCATTGTCCGTAGAGGAAAACATCCAGCGCGAACTGGGTGCGAGCATCCGCACCGTCATGCGCAACGGCACACCAGGCATTGGCGCGGTGATGACGATGAACGGCCTGAATTCCATCAATGCCAATGCCCAACCCCTCATCGTCATCGACGGTGTACCCCTTGACCAGCAATACGGTCGGGAAATGCTCCACGCGGGATTCTACAATAATATCCTGACATCCATCAATCCCGCCGACATAGAGAAAGTCACCGTGCTACGTACCGGCACCGCACTCTATGGCGCGAAAGGAGCCAACGGAGTAATCCTCATCGACACGAAACGCAGCCGCAGCATGGCCACCCGCATCACGGCTTCCGTCTCGGCCGGCGTGACCTTCGAGCCACGCTACTACGACATGATGGACGCCAAGGGTTACCGCACCTATGCCAGCGAACTGCTCAAGACCACCAACACGACCATCCGCGACTTCAACTTCCTGGACGACTCGCCCTCTAACTACTACCGCGAAAAGTACAACAAGAACACAGACTGGAAAAAGGATGTCTATCGCGCGGCTTTCACCCAGGACTATGGCATCAACGTGCAGGGCGGCGATGACGTGGCACAGTACAACCTATCGCTGGGATACACCGGCGCACAATCCACTTTGGAGAAGAACAACATGAACCGCCTCAACATCCGCTTCAACTCGGACATCAGCCTGGGCAGCAAGCTCGACATGCGGTTTGATGCCGCCTTCTCCAACATCACGCGCAACCTGCGCGACGATACCGCCCCGGAAAGCTACGAGGAGGGCACACCGACATCGCCCTCATTCCTGGCCTACGCCAAGTCGCCCATGCTCAGCCCCTACACCTTTTCCGGCGGGCAAATTTACACCAACCACCTCGACATCACCGACGAGACTTACCTCGATGAAGCACTCTCGGGATACAGCAACTACAACTGGAAGCTGGGTAACCCGTTGGCCATCCTCGACTACGGTGACGCACAGAACAAGAACCACTTTGAGAACTCCATGCTCAGCATCGCTGTCAAGCCCCGCTTCAAGTTCAACCGTTACCTTTCGCTCAGCGAACACTTCAGCTACGTGCTGACCAACACGAACGAAAAATACTATATCCCGCTCAATGGCGTACCCGACTACTACGTGGCCAGCGTTGGCGGATACCGGCAAAATGAGTCGCGTTCGCTCTTCTCCAAGCAGAACGCCATCATGAGCGATACGCGCGTGGAATGGATTCGGCGTTTCAACGCCCATGACGTGAAGCTCTTCGGCGGATTCCGCATGCAGTGGGATACCTATCAGCTCAACACACAAGTGGGCTACAACACGGGTAACGACAAGACCCCCTTCATTTCTTCCTCCCTGGCCAACGCCGCCACGGCGGGCACCAACGACAAATGGAACTCGCTGACGTATTACCTCCAAGGTGAATACAGCTTCAAGGACCGCTATTTCCTGCAGGCCACAATGGCCATGGAAGGTTCCTCGCGCTTCGGCCACGACACGGACCAAGGCCTGAAGATGTGCGGTGTGAAATGGGGCGTGTTCCCGGGAGCGCAGCTCTCGTGGGTGCTGACGAACGAACCGTGGTTGGCCGGCGTGAAGGGACTCGACTACCTGCGCCTCACGGCCGGCGTGGACGTGAGCGGAAACGATGACCTGCCCTATTATGCAGCCCGGTCTTATTTTGCCAGCACCGACTACATGGGCTTGGGCTCCGGCCTGGCTATCGCCGGCATCGGCAACGAAAAGATACAGTGGGAAACCACCCGCCGCTATAACGTGGGACTGGATGCCAACTTCCTCTCCGGACGCTTGGCCCTGCGCCTGAACTACTTCCACAGCTTCACCGACCACCTGCTCATGCTCCAGGAAATGTCTTTCCTGAGCGGACTTGAGCAAACCTGGGGCAACGACGGCAAACTAGAAAACCACGGCATGGACATCGAGACCACGGCCATCGTGCTTGCCCGCCGCAACTGGCAATGGCAAGTGGGCGCCAGCGTGGGGCACTACAAGAACAAGGTGACCGCGCTCGCCGACGGCCATCCCTTCATGGACACGGAAATGTATGATGCCACCATCCGCACGGCAGTGGGACTACCCGTCGGCATGTTCTACGGCTACCGCACACAAGGCGTGTTTGCCACCACCGAGGAAGCGCAGGCCGCAGCCCTTGGCGTTCCCAACTCCACTGGTGACGGCACCGTGCCCTTCGAAGCCGGAGACATGCACTTCGTGGACCTCAACGGCGACCACGTGATTGACGAAGCCGACCGTACCGTCATCGGCGACCCCAATCCCGACATCTACGGCAACATCTCAACTGCACTCCAATGGAAACGTCTGCGGCTTGACGTGGTGTTCAACTATTCCTTGGGAAACGACGTGTATAA
The DNA here is from genome assembly GCA_944319925.1 of uncultured Paraprevotella sp. Taxonomy (GTDB): domain Bacteria; phylum Bacteroidota; class Bacteroidia; order Bacteroidales; family Bacteroidaceae; genus Paraprevotella. The sequence continues at coordinate 10,589 of CALUFQ010000039.1, read as the reverse complement.
TTATACCCGCCGCCAATTGGAGTCGGGCAGCCGCTTCATGAACCAGACCACCGCCCTCGCCCGCCGCTGGCAGGTGGAAGGGCAAGCCACCGACATCCCCCGCGCCACGTTCCAAGACCCGATGGGCAACAGCCGCTTCAGCGACCGCTGGATTGAGGATGGCAGCTACCTGCGCCTGAAAACCGTCACGCTGAGCTACGACCTGCCCCTTTCGACCACTTTCCTCCAAGGCCTGCAGTTCTGGGTGCAGGGGCAGAATCTCTTCACCGCCACCCGCTACTTGGGCGGCGACCCCGAATTCGCGGCCACGTCTTCCGTACTAGGACAAGGCATTGATGCGGGCAGCCTGCCGCAAGGGCGCAGCATCATGGCCGGCATCAAGATAAACCTCTAATCCCCCACCATAAAAACAATAATGAATATGAAAACAAACAAATATGCGTTCCTGGGCCTGTGCATGACTGCCGCTTCCTGTGCGGCCACCTTCACGGGATGCGAGGACTTTTTCGAACAAGACTCAAACCAACTGGTATATGCCGAAGGTGGGCACCTGAACCAGCCTACCGACACGGTTTACTCCATGATGGGTATCCTGCAAAAGATGCAGGCCATTGCCGACCGTACTGTCCTGCTGGGCGAATTACGCGGCGACCTGGTCGATTTGGGCGTGAATACCCCCGCCGACCTGCGAAACCTCTCGCTCTTCAACCTCTCGGACAGCAGCAACATCTATAACCAACCGCGCGACTACTATGCCGTCATCAACAACTGCAATTACTTCATTGCCAACGCAGACACGGCTATGCGCGACAACCGCAACGAAATGGTTTTCATGCGCGAATTCGCGGCTGCCAAGACGTTTCGCGCGTGGACTTACCTGCAACTCGTCCTGGCCTACGGCCGTGTGCCTTTCGTCACGGAACCGGTACTCTCCTCGGCCGACCTGGAACGCGACTATCCCTGGGTAGAACTGTCTGAAATTTGCGATTACTTCATCAACGACCTCACTCCCATCGCGGACGAAAACATCCCGCTTTTCACCGGACTCAGCACGGACAACCGGCTGATTTTCATCCCCACGAAGCTACTCTTGGGTGACCTCTGCCTGTATGCCAACCGTTACCAAGAAGCGGCCTCATGGTACTACCGCTACATCTCGGAACGCAACGGTGAATTTTCGGCCTACCCTGTGACCACCTCCGCCGCCGCGTGGGGACGCAACGACGACCGCTACAGTTCATGGAGCGATGGTTTCTCCTCGCTGGTCACCTCCGAAGGCTATTCCAATGACGGTGAGCTCATCACGCTCATTCCCTGTCCTACGGACATCGCCGACCCGAACTACAGCCAATTGCTCAACATCTTCAGCTCCACGCACGACAACGAGTACGATGCCCCCGTGGCGCCTTCAGAAGCTTTGCTGGAACTTTCACGTAAGCAGACCTACTGCAATTACTCCACGGAACACGAAGTGACACTCGTTCCCGCCGATGCCACAGAATATCCCGGCGACCTGCGCCTTTACAGCGTGTATAACGAATCAAGCATCAACTACGACCATGCCTACAAACCTTACCAGGCGATTTCGAAAAACAATTCGTCCAATGTGCATGTCTATCGCCGCGCAATGGTCTATCTGCGCTTGGCCGAAGCGTTAAATCGCGCGGGTTATCCGCGTTTTGCCTTCGCCATCCTGAGCACAGGGGTGAACGACTCCATCGTGCGTTCCGACGTGTTGCCATACTGCCACACGGCGGCCGACAGTGCCTATGCGCAGGGCTTCAGCTTCCCGGAAAACCGCTACATCGTGCGTCGTGTCACGCCCAATGCTGGCGACGTGAACACCATCGGCATCCACTCGCGTGGGTCGGGTTGGGCGGAATTCAACCCGGAATACGCTTTCCCTGTGGCTCCGGAAGGCACAGCCGACACCTTGCAATGGCAGATTACCCGTGTGGAAGACCTCATCATCGACGAATGCGCGCTTGAAATGGCTTTCGAAGGCCAACGTTTCGGCGACCTCATGCGCGTAGCCATGCGGCGGGGCGACCCCTCCTACCTTGCAGACAAAATCTATGCCCGCCGAGGCGCGGATGCCACGGGAGTCATGCAAGGACTCATCGCCCGTCCGCTTGACGACCCGCACTCGTGGTACATGAGCTGGCAGGGACAAATCGGGTACTGACACCTTGCACGAAACGCAGGGTATATCATACGCTCATCAATTTCCAGTACGGAGAGCCGGAAACGCAAACATGCGCCGGCTCTCCGTTTCTTTCATTAACTGACCGGAGCAACATAAAACGAAAACATGCGACACAAGCAACTTTTCTGCAAAAGCCCCCGTCTTACGGAAGTTTTTTCGTAACTTTGCCCATTCAAAGCGAGTAAACAAAAAACAACCCTATATGTTCGACAATCTCAGCGAAAGACTCGAACGGTCTTTCAAAATACTGAAAGGTGAAGGAAAAATCACCGAAATCAATGTGGCCGAGACCCTCAAGGACGTGCGCCGCGCGTTGCTCGACGCCGACGTGAACTACAAGGTGGCCAAGACATTCACCGACACGGTGAAGCAAAAAGCCTTGGGACAAAACGTACTCACCGCCGTGAAGCCCAGCCAGCTGATGGTGAAAATCGTACACGACGAACTGGCCACCCTCATGGGAGGCGAAACAGCCGAACTGAACCTGCAGGGCCATCCGGCCGTCATCCTCATGGCGGGCCTCAACGGCGCGGGTAAGACCACGCTCTCCGGCAAGCTCGCCCTGATGTTGAAAACGAAAAAACGCAAGAACCCGCTGTTGGCGGCCTGCGACGTATATCGCCCCGCCGCCATTGACCAACTGAAAGTGTTGGGCGAACAAATCGGCATTCCAGTGTATAGCGAACCGGACAACAAGGACGCGGTGCAGATTGCGCAAAATGCCATCAAGGAGGCAAAGGCACGTGGCTACGACACGGTCATCGTCGATACTGCCGGACGGCTGGCTGTGGACGAGCAGATGATGCAGGAAATCGCTGCCATCAAGAACGCCATCCAACCGGACGAGACGCTCTTCGTGGTGGATGCCATGACGGGACAGGACGCCGTGAACACGGCCAAGGAGTTCAACGACCGCTTGGACTTCGACGGCGTGGTGCTCACCAAGCTGGACGGCGACACCCGCGGCGGCGCGGCCCTCTCCATCCGCACGGTGGTGAACAAACCCATCAAGTTCATCGGCACGGGCGAGAAGATGGAAGCCATCGACCAGTTCCACCCCTCGCGCATGGCCGACCGCATCCTCGGCATGGGCGACATCGTGTCGCTCGTGGAGAAGGCGCAGGAGCAATATGACGAGGAAGAGGCACGCCGCCTGCAGAAGAAGATCGCCAAGAACCAGTTCGACTTCAACGACTTCATGTCGCAAATCCAGCAAATCAAGAAGATGGGCAACCTGAAAGACCTGGCCAGCATGATTCCCGGCGTGGGCAAGGCCATCAAGGACATCGACATCGACGACAACGCCTTCAAGAGCATCGAGGCCATCATACAGAGCATGACCCCGCGCGAACGCACCAACCCGGAAATCCTGAACACCAGCCGCCGGCAGCGCATCGCCAAAGGGTCGGGCACGAACATCCAGGAGGTGAACCGGCTCATCAAGCAGTTCGACCAGACACGAAAGATGATGAAGATGGTGACGGGCAGCAAGATGGGCAAGATGATGGCCAAGATGCCTAAAATGCCGGGAATACCAGGGATGCCCAAGATGAAGTAAGCCTTATACCTTATATAACATACACATGAAAGCCTGGCTGAACAAATATTGCGCCGCACTCCTCCTGCTCCTGAGCGGGGGATGTGCGGCGCAAGCGCAAACGTCCTACAGCGTTTCCGGGCGGATTGACGATCCGGAGATGGAAGGACACAAGGTGTATCTGACCATATACGACACCGGAACACGGATTGACTCCGCTGTCATACAGGGCCGCATCTTCCGCATGAAAGGAACGGCCCCGGCATCCTATTACGCACGTATAGACCAGGACAACATGAGAGAATATGCCAACCTGATTCTGGAAGATTCCGTAACCGCAGACTTCAAGACACATCTGCCGAGTTCCGGCGGCCCGCTCAACCGTTCCTTCCTGGCCTATCACAAACAAAAAGACTCCATAGTCGGCATGATAGCCCAAAAGCGGGAAGCACTGCTAAGACAATATCCTGACAAAAAGGATTTTGAACAGAAAATAGCTGAAACCAGTCCCTGCATCCGGCAAATGCTCTACGGCTTCTATTCAGAATGGATCCAATCGCACAAAAACGACGGGATAGGATTTGCCGTCTGGCAAGAAGCGCATACACAAGCTGCATTGAACTGCGAACTGAAAGCACTCAAAAAGTTCTATTCGCTGCTCGGTCCTGACCTCAAATCCTCTGAAACGGGCCGGAAAGGCCTCCAAACCATCGCGGCGTTGGAAGCCACAGCCGTGGGACATCCATTCCGAGATGTGGAAGGTGTCACCCCCGAAGGTCAGCCCGTCCGCCTTCTCCGACTATGCGGGAAAAGGGGAATTCGTGTTGGTGGACTTCTGGGCCAGCTGGTGCGGACCGTGCAGAGAAGAAGGACGGGAAACCCTGAAGCCACTGTGGGAAAAATATAAAGACAACGGAAAACTGAACATCATAGGCATCGCCGTATGGGACGAACAGAAGAACACGCTAAAAGCCATCAATGAAGAAGGCTACCCATGGCCACAAATCATCGGCACCGGCATGAAACCCATGGAACAGTACGGCATCATCGGCATCCCCCACATCCTGCTGATCGGACCTGACGGCACCATCCTGGCCCGTGGCCTGCGGGGAACGCTGATAGAAAAAACGATTCAGGAACAAATGAACAAGCAAAAAATATAAAAGGAGATTAAACATGACATTGATAGACGGAAAGGCTACCGCCGCGCAGATCAAGACGGAGATAGCGGAAGAAGTAAGACAAATCGTGGAAAACGGAGGCAAACGCCCCCACCTGGCCGCCATCCTCGTGGGACACGACGGCGGAAGCGAGACTTACGTGCGCAACAAAGTGCTGGCCTGCGAGGCCTGCGGCTTCAAGTCCACCCTGCTCCGCTTCGAGGACACCATCAGCGAGGCGGAACTGCTGGCGGAAGTGGACAAGCTGAACCGCGACGAGGACGTGGACGGGTTCATCGTGCAGCTCCCCCTGCCGAAGCACATCTCGGAACAGAAGGTCATTGAGGCCATCGACTACCGCAAGGACGTGGACGGCTTCCACCCCATCAACGTGGGACGCATGGCCATCGGCCTGCCCTGCTACATCTCCGCCACGCCGAAAGGCATCCTCGAGCTGCTGCGCCGCTACCACATCGAGACCAGCGGGCGCAAGTGCGTCATCCTGGGCCGCAGCAACATCGTAGGCAAACCCATGGCACAGCTCATGATGCAGAAGCAGTACGGCGACGCGACGGTGACCGTATGCCACAGCCACAGCCGCAACCTGAAAAAGGAATGCCAGGAAGCGGACATCATCATCGCCGCCATCGGCCAACCGAATTTCGTGACGGCCGACATGGTGAAAGAAGGCGCCACGGTGATAGACGTGGGCACTACCCGTGTGCCGGACGCGACAAAGAAAAGCGGTTTCCGCCTGAACGGCGACGTGAAATTCGACGAAGTGGCTCCCAAATGCTCCTACATTACCCCCGTGCCCGGCGGCGTAGGCCCCATGACCATCTGTATGCTGATGAAGAACACCCTTTCTGCGGGGAAAAAAGAATTTTATCAGTAGAATGTTTGGCCAATTCGGATAAAAAGCGTACCTTTGCATCGCTTTAGAAGAAGGAAGGAGAGCTTTCCCCATCGAAGCGACAAAGATGGTGACTATAGTTCAGTTGGTTAGAGCGTCAGATTGTGGTTCTGAATGTCGTGGGTTCGAGCCCCACTAGTCACCCAGCCAACAAGAGGGATTTCAGCGATGATTTCCCTCTTTTTTAATGGGTTGCAAGCATGTTGCTGCAAAAACCGTCAGAATCGAACAAGAAGAAGGCCGTTTACTTTGCCCGAAAAATGGCAAAAGTAAGGCGAAAATGTTTTAGCAAGGTTTAAACACGAATTGATATAGCGACATTCAAACCGATAATATTCAAGGAGCGGCAGCGCGAGGACAAGACATGGACGGTTTTCATCCGGTTCACGCACGAAAGGAAAGTGAGATACATTGCCTCCACGATGTACGTGGGAAAGAAATCACCGCAAGCGGGAAGATTAAGAACCAGCAGATTATTGACCGATGCGAAGAACTAACCAGGATTTACCGAGAGAAGATAAGCGGCCTGTTCCTTGAAGTGAACCGAATGGACATTGACAGCATTGTACAGTATATGAAGACACCGACAGACAAATCCGGGATAGATTTTGCGGAGTTTGCCCGTGGGTGGTGCGTAAGAAACAAGGAATTGAAAGGCATACGTAATTACATGTCCGCCCTCAATTCCTTCTGCACGTTCTTCGGACGGGACAGCATCATGTGCGGAGAAGTGACGGCAAGGAAGATGAAGGAGTACGAGGAATGGCTTTCGGGGAAGCCACGGGCGCAATCCCTCTACACGTCCGCAATCGTCAGGCTGTTCAATGAAGCCAGGGATTATTATAACGACGAGGACAACGGAATCATCCGCATAACGCATTCCCTGAACAAGTACAAGCCGAAACAACAGAACGTGGCGGAGAAACGTGCACTTTCCGTGGAACAGATACGGGAGATATTCTCTCTTCCCTATTCCGGCAAGTTAGTCAGGGGAATCCAATGCCGCCGCGATTTGGCATTGGACTGCTTCAAATTGTCCTTCTGCCTGCTTGGGATGAACTCCGCCGACATGTACAATGCCACGGAATACGATGGTGAATACATCACATATTTCCGGACGAAGACGAAGGACAGGCGCAATGACAAGGCGAAGATGGTCGTAAGGGTGCATCCGGTAATCAAGGAACTTGTAGAAAAATATATGGGGAACGGGCGTGTGTTCAATTTCTACAAGAGGTTTTCTTCCATGTCGGACTTGAACCGTTCCATCAACATCGGGCTGAAAGAGATAGGAAAGGAAATCGGTGTGGAAAACTTGCAGCTATATTCCGCCCGGCACAGCATGGCCACCATCGCGGCCAACGATGCCGGGATAGACCGCTGGACGGTGAACCTCATGCTCAACCACACAGACCAGTCCATGCGGGTGACGGAACTGTACATCAAGCGGGATTTCACGCCCATCAATGAAGCTAACGACAGATTGATGAAATTCATTTTTGGTTTGTAAGATTATTAATCCGGGGTAAATCTCCGGATTTTCTGTTTTATAGCGTTTTACCATTGCAATATCCGGAAAGAATGTTATATTTGCATTGGTAAAAAGTTTGTTTTCACCCAATAAAGAAGGAGACCAGCCCAAGGCGGGCCAATCCCCATACACACGATTATGGTGCAAATTTACGAATTTAAATGGGAATATGGCTATGACAAGGGAATTTTCTTCGATTTCGGAGCTGAAATCCATCAGGGAGCAAAAGTCAAGGTTGTCGGAACGGGAAAGGGAGCTTTCGTCCCCCGTTCTCCATGATGTCTCTTTGATACCGGAAATATACGGATGGTTTAAAGATATATTGTCAGCCAATTGCTGCACTCCATGTATTGACAGCGTGTTGCAAAGGAAGAAGTTCCTGTTCATCGTGCTGTTTCTGTTTTCACCAAGCGTGTTGGCCGGGGGCAGGCTTCCGAAAGGCATCCGGCATGAGCTGTCACGCGTGTTTCCTAAACTCTCTCCGTGCGTCATATCCAACAACATTTCGGATGTCGTGTTCTTGTATCAAAACTACAAGGATTTCAGGAGAGATATTGATTACCTCTACTCAGGAATCGTTTGCAGGATAAATGAATCCCGAAATCAAAACGGAAGCGTCCCATAATTCAACCATCCGCCTTTTCGGAACATTTGCCGTATTGTTTGGTTTCCATGGGTTTTAAATTATCTTTTCGCTCGTCAGTTTCCTAATTTTGCCAGTATGGAAAGAAAGCATATTGACATACGCAAGGTATTCGCCAACGAGGGGCAGATAGAAGGCTTACCCCGCAACCCCAGAACGATGCGGAAGGAGAAGTTCCGCAAGCTGGTGAAGAGCATCCGCGAGCTTCCGGAGATGACCGAAGCGCGGGATTTGCTTGTCGTTCCCCACGGCGACGGATACGTGGTCATCGGCGGCAATATGCGCTTGCAGGCTTACCGTGAACTCGGACGGAATGATGTTCCGTGCTGCATCATCCCCGCCGACACGCCCACGGAGAAGTTGCGCCAGATGCTGATACAGGACAACAACCCGTTCGGCGACAACGACTGGGACGCATTAGCCAACGAGTGGGACACGGCGGAGCTGGACGATTGGGGCTTTGACGTGTGGCAGGAGCCGAAAGAAGAGGAAAGCAAGCCAAAATCCAAGGAAGAGGAGAAGAAGGAAGAAGAAAAGTTCGACATCGCCTCCTTGATGCTTGCCGACCGCATCTACGACAGCGACAACACTTATGACATACCCACACTGCGCATAGATCGGCAGCCAAATAGCGGACTATTGCTCCCCTTCTCCGGCTGGGGTACGGACACACGCTTGAAGAAAGGCATACAAACCTATCATTTCTACGTGGAGGACTACCGCTTCACGAATATATGGAACGACCCCGCCAAACCGTTGCAGGGCGGATGCTCGGAGCTTGTCGAGCCTAACCTTTCGTTGTTCGACACCACGCCCGTGGCCTACGGCCTCCAGCTTATCTATATGAAACGCTGGATAGTCCGCTTTTGGCAGGAGTGCGGGGCTAAAGTCTATGCGGATTTGAACGTGGCTCGCAAGTTCTACGAGTATAACAAGCTCGGCATCCCCGAAGGTTACAACGCCTTTGCCACCCGTGGTTATGCTGACAGGGAGGAATATTTGAAACAGGAAATAGGCATCGCCCGCCAAATATCGGGGCTTGACAAGCCTAACATGATAGTTTACGGAGGCGGCGAAAGGATAAAGGAGCTTTGTGTACAGAACAATGTGCTGTACGTGGAGCAGTTCATGACTAACAGAGCTAAAAAATAGGGAACAATGGCTAAGACATCAGGAGGCGTAAGAGGAGGAAGTGGAAAGTCCAACAAACAAAGTAGAGCAATTGCCGTAGCGGAAGAATCTATAAGGCATAATAGATATGAAACAGCCGTCGCATACGACAGTAAAGGGAATTTATTGTTGAATAAAAAAGGAGGCTCACGCTCCGTTTCTTTTACCAAAGATGAAATTGCGAAACTGGAAGATTCTGTATTTACGCATAACCATCCAAGTGCATTATGGCAAACAGGAATTAGAGCAATAGGTACTTCTTTCAGTCACCAAGACTTGACATTTGCAGTCAATGCAAACCTTAAAGAAATAAGAGCTGTTACACCGACATACACATTTTCTGTAAAACGACCTAAAAATGGATGGGGAGTATCTCCAAAGCAAGTAAAGTCTGCTTATGATAGAGCAGAGAGGAAGGTAAGGAGAGAAATGGATAAGTACTTAAACAAGGTTGGCCGCACAGGAACATCATACGATAGGGCTAACATAAGCTATTATAACCGGATAACCAAACTTGTAGCTGATGAATTCGGGTGGGAATACTCACATAGAAGGAGATAAATCATTATCTTTACATCATATTTATTTAAAACATTACGATATGGAAAAGGAAGTAATAGAAAAGAAAATCAAGGAGAAACTTGATGAATACGGGTTCGTGGAAAATGATTTGACCCCGTCCGAACTTGAAGAACTCAAATCAGAAGTCGAAACTGAGCTTAACGGAGGCATCGTGCTTGACGGCGTATTGTTCCATATCCCGTATTTTGAGCGTATAGCAAAAAGAAAAAAGAATCAATAAATAAATTGTCACTATAAAACAAGCGTTAAACAAGCGTTTTGGCAGGAGAATTTGAACATATTAGAGGAAAGGGCAACCGCTTCACCAGCGACAACCAGCCGCTCAACCGTGGCAGGAAGCCCAAGCTGTACACCATCGCCAAGAAGTCATACGGCATCACGCTGGATGAGTTCAAGGAGGTGGTCAACTATCTGTGGCAACTCCCGAAAGACGAAGTGAAAAAGATTGCCGAGCGGGGCGACACCCCCATTTGGATGGCAAACGTCTGCCGCTCGCTCTACAAGGACACCGCCAAGGGCGTGATGAACACCCTGCGCGAACTCTTGCCATAAAATGAATTTGATACACCTTCAGCAAAAGAAGCAAAAAGCAGCAAAGAACCCTGCGCACCTCCTTCCATTGACACATTCGGTGCGCGTTGACAATTTGCTCATTTTCGCCTCCTGAGATTCGCGTATCCGGCCGCCGGGCCGGGACGGCGCGGAAAAAACGCAGCCACACGCGCCATGCGGAAATCAAGATGTCGCGGAATCCCCTCCAAACCTGCCCTTTTTGACGGGACACAGGACACTCCCGGCGCAGAAACCCGGCCGGCGGGAAAGCCCGCCGGGGATTCCGCCGACAAAA
>CALUFQ010000038.1 GCA_944319925.1 uncultured Paraprevotella sp. | reverse complement strand
GGATTGCGCAAAAGCCGTGTCACGAAAATCAGGCAAGACGGAACAATTTGTCTGTTTTCACAAGCATTTCATGACATCCTGAGAAAGCCTATTCACGAATTGCGGCGCGCAAGATTGCGCCCCGCGTCAATCCGCAAGAATATGAACAAAAGAATGGTGAAACCCCAAAGCGACGAGCCGCCGTAGCTAAAGAAAGGCAAAGGAATGCCAATGACCGGCGTCAGCCCCAACACCATCCCCACATTGATGAACACGTGGAAGAGAAACACGCTCATGACCCCATAACCATAAATACGGCCGAACGCATAAGGCTGCCGTTCCGCCAAATGAATGAGTCTCAAAATTAGCGTAAGGAACAGCAACAACACCCCGGCAGCCCCCCAAAAACCTTCTTCCTCACCCACGGTGCAAAAGATGAAGTCCGTGTCCTGCTCCGGCACGTATTTCAATTTTGTCTGCGTCCCGTTCAAAAAGCCCTTCCCGCGCAAACCGCCCGAACCAATGGCAATCTTCGCCTGATTAACATTATATCCGGCTCCCGCAGGGTCGTCCTCCAATCCTAACAAGACATTGATGCGCACCCGCTGATGCTCTTCCAGCACATGATTCAACACATAATCGGCGGAATAAAAAAATCCTATCGAACCCACGGCGAACAAGGCGATATAAAAATAGTACAAAACGCGTTCGCGCAAGGCTATGTAACATAAATAAACCACCATCCCCGCACAGACGGCCAGCATCACCCACTTCACATCAAACGGAATCACCCACCAGGAGAACCCCAACACCAACGCCACCAACCCGCCGCCGTAAACCACGATGCCGCGGGCCACAGGCGACCGCCCGCAATAGACCCGCACCATGCCCGCCGTGAAAAGTATGACCATCACCAGCACAAGGAACTCACCCACACTCGTGGGGACATAACCCATCATGACATGTTCGAAACGCACCCCCACCACAAAATAGGCCACCGCAGACACACCGGCAAAAAGCACAGAACCAGGCATGCCCTCGCGATAGAGCACCAGGAAGAATGCCAGATAGACCAAGGCAGAACCCGTCTCGCGCTGCAGGATAATCAGCACCACGGGCACAAGTATCAAGGCCAGCGTAATCAGAAAATCTTTCCAGCGGGAAATGTTATAGCCATACGAAGACATGAACTTGGCCAAGGCCAAAGCCGTGGCACACTTGGCGAACTCGGCCGACTGGAAACTGAACGGCCCCACCTTAATCCAAGAATGCGAACCTTTGATGTCGGGTGCCAGAAATGGCGTGACAAACAACAACACCAAAAGGAAAGCATAAATAAGGTAGGCGAATGTCTCATAAATCCTGTCACTCAGCAACAACAGCACAAAGCCCAGCCCGAACGACGTGGCAATCCATATAATCTGCATGCCCGAACGCGCCTCGAACGAAAAGATGTCACCCTCTTGGTCGAAGTCGTAACTCGCCCCGCAGATGCTGATCCAGCCAAAAACCAGCAAGCCCGCGTAAATCAGGATAGTCCACCAATCCAAGGAACGCCACACGCCTTTTTCTTTCTCATCTATCCGCCGTTCCATAATCAATATGCCGTTTTTGGTACATTTCCGCCTTCTCCTCGCTTTCCGGCGACAACTTCCCGTTCAAATACTGCTCCATCATCAACGCACCGATGGGAACCCCGTAGTCCGCACCCCAGCCGCCGTTCTCCACATATACGGCAATGGCGATTTTGGGGTCGTTCATCGGGGCAAATCCCATGAACACGGAATGGTCGTGCCCACGATTCTGCGCCGTCCCGGTCTTCCCGCACACCTCGATGCCAGGGAGGTTGGCCTTGCGGCACGTGCCCGAAAGCACCGCGCGGCGCATGCCTTCCACCACCGTCTCATAGTGTCGCCTCTCCACCATTGTATAACGCCGCCGGGTATAGAGCGTGTCCAACGGTTCGCCTTGGATGTGCTTCACCACATGAGGCGTGATGAAGTAGCCCCGGTTGGCGATAGTAGCCCCGAGATTGGCAATCTGCAAGGGAGTGGCATTGACCTCACCCTGCCCGATGGCGATACTGATAACCGTCAGCCCGTTCCACGACCCGCGATAGGCTTTGTCATAAAACTGCGCATTCGGAATCAGCCCGCGCTTCTCGCCCGGAATGTCAATCCCCAACCTGTAACCGAAACCCATGGACACCATATAATCTTTCCACCGCGTCATGGCCTCCTGCACATCCTTGTATTTCTTCCTGTTTCCGAACATGTAATACAACCCCCAACAAAAATAGGCGTTACAAGAAGTCCCGATGGCCGGGACCAACTTGGCCGGCGAAGCATGTCCGTGGCATCCGACCTTCAATCCCCTGCAAATAAAGCCATGATGACAGGGAAAGGCCGTTTCGGGCGTAATGATGCCCTCTTGCAGAAATGTCAGGGCCTGGGTGGTCTTGAACGTGGACCCGGGGGGGAACTGCCCCATGATGGCCCGGTTCAGCAAAGGCTTCAGATTGTCGCGCCGCAGCTTGAGATGATTCTTCCCGCGTTGCCGCCCCACCATGATGCGCGGGTCATACGTAGGTGCCGACACCATACACAGGATTTCCCCCGTGGCCGGCTCTATGGCCACAATGCTGCCCAACTTGCCTTCCATCAGGCGCTCGCCCAAAGCCTGCAAGTCGCGGTCCAGCCCCAGCGTCAGGTTCTTCCCCGGAATGGGCTTTGTGTCCAACGCCCCGTCTCTGTATCTCCCCTTGATGCGGCCGCGGGCATCGCGCAAAAGGATTTGCGTCCCCTTCTCGCCCCTCAGCTGTTTCTCGTAGGCCCGCTCCACGCCCTGTTTCCCAATGAAATCCCCGTTCTGGTAATAATCATCCTCCTCCACGTCGGCCGGAGACACCTCGCCAATGTCGCCCAACAACAACGCCGCGTGAGGAGACTGGTATTGACGTATGGAACGCCGCTGCACATAAAAACCATGAAAACGGAACAGTTTCTCCTGGAAGACGCAAAATTCTTCGGAAGAAAGCTGGCTCATGAACAGTTGTTGCGTGTAACGCGAATAACCAGGATTACGGTAACGATCCTTGATTTCAGCCATACGCTTGACATAATACTCCTTCGTGATGCCCAAGCTCTCACACAAATCAAGGGTGTCCACGCCCTCTTGCTCGGACATGACCACCATGATGTCATAGGAAGGCTGGTTATAGACCAGCAAATGGCCATGGCGGTCGGTGATGACCCCGCGCGAAGGATACTGCACCCGCTTCAGCAAGGCATTGGAGTCGGCATTCTTCTTGTAGTCGTCGCTCATAATCTGCAGGGCGAACAATCGGACAATGTAAATCAGCACGATGGCCACCGCCACCCCGCCAATCACATACTTCCGCTTCTCCAAGTCATACTTACCCGCCATGAGCCGTGTCCCTGCCTTTCTTGCCTTGCAAACGCCCCAACACCAGCACCAGCACCAATGTCAACGCGCTGCTGCCCAAATAAGTGACCAACATGTCAAGCGGATTGAAAAAAGAAAAGAACTCAAACAACACCATCGCCGCCTGATGGCACAAGACCAACGAAGTGACATAACCCACGTACTTCCAAAGTCCCAACGTACGGTAAGTGGGCGCAAGCCCCTCCACGCCGTCCTTCGGCGTGAACAAACGCAACAGGCCCGGAGCACACAAGGCCGTGAATGTCAGGGAAGCCGCCCCCAAACCAGGCGTGGCCGTGAACATATCGGCAAACAACCCCACGAAAAATCCCCATAACAACCATTCGCCGCGCGAGGTTTCCAACGAAAAAAGACAAAGCACATAGACGTAAACAACAGGCGTCGCGTATCCCCACAGGTGAACGTGGTTGAACACCAACACCTGAAGGGCGACCAAAGCCAAAGCCCAAACCAAACGGTTCAATAAGTTTTGTGCCATATATGTGTCTCCTTACCTTATTTTCCCAATTCCACCTGACGCTGCAGGCTGTCAATCTCCACCCTGTTGGGGGAAGTCAGCACACAAACCTCCCGCAGCCGGGCAAAATCCGTCCCGAGGTTCACCTGCAGTCTATAAGAAAGCCCGTCTTCTGAATTTTCGATTTTCTTCACCCGCCCCACGAACAACCCGGCCGGAAATACCGCCGAAAAACCGCTCGTTTCCACCGTCATGCCTTGCTCCAGCCTGGCATGGCGAGGAATATCGGCCAACGAAGCATAAAGGGGATGGCGGCCATCCCATTGCAAATAACCAGCATAGCCCGTGCCCCGCAACCGGCAACTCAGATTTGACTTGCCGTTCAGCAAAGGCATGACAATCGCATAATGAGGCGACGTGAGATAAACGATGCCCACCACGCCCGTGCCGCACACCACACCCATTTCGGGACGCACCCCGTCTGCCTCGCCCTTGTTGATTGTCAAGTAATTGTCCCGCCTGCTCCATGAACCATTCACGACCTCGGCTTCCACCAGCCCGAATCCGCTTAAAAGCTCATCTTGCCTCCTTTCGGTATAAGTGGAATCATGCGTGGCACGAGCCAACATGCCCGTTAGTTTTTCCACCCGCTGTTCGAGCACGATATTGCGGCGCATCAGTTCCCGGTTACGCTCCCCCAGAGTCATATAGGCCCACGCGTCCGACTCCCATTCCAATATTTTCCCTGAAACCGCACCCGCCGCCGTGAACCACACGCTTCCTTGATAAAAATTAAAGCGGAACAACAAGCACAAACTGGTTCCTTCCAAAAGAATGAAAAGGAACCAGTAACTATACTTTTTCAGAAAATCCAGCAGGCCTCGCACAACCGTTCCTCCCCCGCGCGACTTACATCAGGAAAGAGAAGTTGTTCACGTTCTTCAGGGCGACGCCCGTCCCTTTGGCCACACTGTGCAACGGATCGTCCGCAATGTGGAAAGGAATGTTGATCTTATCTGTCAGCCGCTTGTCCAATCCGCGCAACAACGCGCCGCCGCCGGTCAGGTAAATCCCGTTATGGACAATATCTGCATACAGCTCGGGCGGCGTGTTTTCCAACGCGCTCAACACTGCCGTTTCAATCCGCGCGATGGATTTCTCCATGCAATGGGCCACTTCCTGGTAGCACACCGGCACCTTCATCGGCAAGGCCGTGATGCG
Organism: uncultured Paraprevotella sp.; assembly: GCA_944319925.1. GTDB lineage: Bacteria > Bacteroidota > Bacteroidia > Bacteroidales > Bacteroidaceae > Paraprevotella. Next base: position 25,109 of record CALUFQ010000038.1, on the reverse strand, counting down.
GTTCGGGCCGTCCACGACGTAATCCTCGGGCGCATCCTCACCCAATTCCGTCAAAGCCGCACCCACATGTATCTTGATACGCTCGGCCATGCGCTCGCTCACCTTCACGTTGTGCTGCCGGCTCATATATTCCTGAATGTCTGCCGTCAGTGCATCGCCGGCCAGACGGATAGAATTGTTCGACACGATGCCTCCCAACGAGATGACGGCAATTTCCGTGGAGCCGCCGCCGATATCGACAATCATATTGCCTTCGGGAGCCTCCACGTCAATCCCCATGCCGATAGCTGCCGCCATCGGCTCGTAAATGAGATACACATCACGCCCGCCGGCATGCTCCGCCGAGTCGCGCACGGCGCGCAATTCCACTTCCGTCGAACCGGAAGGCACACCGATGACCATCCTGAGCGACGGCGAAAACAGGCGGCTGCCCGTATGCACCATGCGGATAAGCCCGCGTATCATCTGTTCACAAGCATAGAAATCGGCAATCACGCCTTCGCGCAGCGGACGCACCGTGCGGATATTCTCGTGCGTCTTCTCGTACATCAGCTTGGCCCGCTCGCCCACGGCAATCATTTTATCCGTCCGCTTGTCCAAAGCCACCACCGACGGCTCGTCCACCACGATTTTCCCTCCGCTGGTAATGATGGTGTTGGCCGTCCCCAAGTCCATGGCTATTTCCTGGGTGAATGAAAAGAATCCCATTGTCTTCTGTTTGTCCTGTTTGATAAGTAAAACCCATGCCTCCCCCGCGCCTTTCCGCACAGGAATACGCTCATTTATTTCTTTCCTTCGAAATAAGCATGTATGGCCGTGTCATAATGGCTGCTCACGCCAAAAGCCCGAGTGGCAAACCACCGGCGGTCTTCCACATCCGTCTGCGCCCCTTTTTGGTTCAGCAAATCCAGCAACGGCTGGTATTCGGCTTTGCTCGGCACGATGACCACGTCCTTGAAGTTCTTGGCACCGGCCCGAATGAGCGAAATGCCGCCTATGTCGATTTTCTCAATAATGTCTGCCTCGGAAGCCCCGCTGGCCACCGTGTCTTCGAACGGATACAAATCCACGATGACCAAATCAATTTCGGGAATGTCGTATTGCCTCATCTGCGCCTCGTCCCCGGCCAAACCGCGACGTCCCAGGATGCCGCCGAATATTTTCGGATGGAGCGTCTTCACGCGCCCGCCCAAAATGGAAGGATAAGTAGTCACTTCCTCCACTGCCTGACAAGGATAGCCCAAACTTTCAATAAACTTCTGCGTACCACCGGTAGAAAGGAATTTCACACCTTCTTCATGCAGTTTCTTCAGCAACGCGTCCAAACCGTCTTTATGGAATACGGACACCAACGCCGTCTTGATTTTCTTCGTCTCCGCCATAGTTTTCTCCTATTTAAATTTAAAGTGCAAAGATAATGCAAACCGAGCGCAGGACAAAATAAACTCGTTTATTTTTCATGCCGAGGTGAAGCTTATCTTATCAAAAGATACGATTTTCCGCCATGTCCGTTGGCCTTTAGCCACTTAAAGACTTTGCCTTTCACAAAATTCATGCAGGCGGACATGGCTGGCCTCCCTCATCGCCCCGCCCTCAGGCTATCCCCATCAAGCGCAACAACAACGGCGTGAACAACGCGGTGAGCAAACCGTTCAGGATCAACCCTAGGCTGGCATAAGCCCCATAAATATGCCCGTACTCCATGGCGCGCGAAGTGCCCACGGCATGGGAAGCCGTCCCCATGCTCAAGCTTTGGGCGATGGAACTCCGCACATGCCCCACCTGAAGGATCTTGAAACCGAACACGGCCCCGAACAGGCCGACCAACACCACAATGGCCGCCGTCAGCGAAGGAATGCCCTGCAAAGACTCGGACACTTCCATGGCGATGGGCGTGGTGACCGACTTGGGCGCCAACGAGATTATCACCGCGTCCGACGCACCCATCCACTTGGCGGTGAGCACCACGGAGACGATTCCGACGAAACACCCCGTCAACTGGGAAACCAGCAACGGCACCAACTGGCGGCGAATGCTTTTCAGCTGCAAATAAAGCGGCACACCCAAAGCCACGATGGCCGGTTTGAGCCAAAAATCAATGATGGACGCGCTCTCGGCGTATGAAGTATAAGACACGCCCGTCAACTTGAGAAAACCTATCAGAAAAAGGATAGACAGCAAAATGGGGTTGAGCACCACCCAGCCCGTACGCGCCTGCAAACGCTTGGCCGCAAAGAACACGGCAAACGTAAGGGCTATGAGAAAAAAATCACTTTCTAAATATTCCATGTCTTCTTACCCATTGATGCACGTGGCCCGTAACCACCAATACCAAAACCGTGCTGACAAGCGTGGCCGTGACAATCGGCCAAAACTCCGCCGCAATCACATCGAAATAAAGCATCAACGCCACGCCGGGCGGAACAAAGAAAAACCCCATGTTCCCCACAAGAAAATCCGAGATGCCCTTCACCCAACGGAGCTTCACCCAGCCCAACTGCAAGAAAGCCGCCAAAAGAAGCATGCCGATGATGCTACCCGGCAGCTTCAGCCCCGTAGCCCACACCACAAAGTCGCCCAAAGCCAGGCAACCGAACAAAAACGTACATTGTTTGACCATCGCAAAATCTTTACCTGAAAAATCGCTGCAAAGTTAGGACATTCCCGCAAAACGACCAACAAGAGAGGGGATAGATTTTGTGACAGATTTGACACACCTGTTTCCTGAACGCACCCTGAAACAGGGAAAATCAAGCCTGAAAAACGCCCGCCTAAAAGATTTATCGCTAACTTTGCCACCAAGAACTTAAATATATCTCTTATCAAATGCAAAGGAAACTGTTATCACTCTGCGTCGCATTGCTGTTTGCCATAGCCGCCACGGCGCAAAACGGGAAAGCCAAGTACGTATTCTACTTCATCGGAGACGGAATGGGCGTGAACCAGGTGAACGGCACGGAAACCTATCTGGCCGCAATGGAAGGGCGCATCGGCACAAAACCGCTCTGTTTCGCCCAATTCCCGCACGTGGGACTCGTCACCACATTCTCGGGCACGAACGGAGTGACCGACTCGGCCGCCGGCGGCACGGCACTGGCCACCGGCCATAAGACGAAAAACGGAGCTCTCGGCGTGGAAACCGACCTGTCCGCAAAAGTCAGCAGCATTGCCGAAAAAGCCAAAGCCGGGGGAAAGGCCGTGGGCATAGCCACCAGCGTGTCGGTGGACCATGCCACTCCGGCCGCATTCTACGCACACGTGAAAGACCGCGGCATGTATTATCAGATTGGGAAAGACCTCATCGCGGCGGGTTTCGACTTTTATGCCGGTTCAGATTTCCTGCAACCTGAAGGCGGGAATGAGGGGAAAGACCTGTATGCCCAATGCCGGGAAGCCGGATACGCCATCGCCCGCGGATATGACGACTACCGCAAAAAAGCCCGCAAGACGGAGAAAATGCTCTTGCTGCAACCCGAAGCGGGAAGCCAAAAAGACCGCACCGCCATCCCGTACGCCATAGACCGCAGCAAAGGCGACCTGACCCTGCAAGACATCACGCGGGCGGCCATCCATTTCCTCTGCCAGAAAAAAACCGACGGGTTCTTCCTCATGGTGGAAGGCGGGAAAATCGACTGGGCCTGCCACAGCAACGACGCGGCGACGGCATTCCGCGAAGTCATTGACTTGGACGAAGCCGTACGGGTGGCTTACGAATTTTATGAACAACATCCCGACGAAACGCTCATTGTCATCACCGCCGACCACGAAACGGGCGGCATCGGACTGGGTACCGGGAAATACGAACTTCACACTGACATGCTGAAATACCAACGGAAAAGTGCCGAAGCCTTCAGCCGGATGCTGGCCACTCAACATCAAAAAGACGACAAGGGATTCACTTGGGACTTCGTGCGCGGGCTATTGGAAGAAAATTTCGGATTCTGGAAACATATAGCTTTGGACGACAAAGAAACAGCCGAATTGGAACAGGCTTACAAGGCCTTCTGTGAAGGAGTGGCCAAAGACCACAAGAGTCTCTACGCAAGTGAGAACGCCATTGCCGCCACGGCACGGAAAATCATGAACAAGAAAGCCATGGTCGGCTGGATAAGCGACGGACACTCCAACGGTTATGTCCCGGTGTTTGCCATCGGGGCAGGAGCGGAAAATTTCAACGGGCGCATTGACAACACGGAAATCCCCAAGAAAATCGCACGGATAGCCGGATACGGCACAGAATAAACGTCCCGGCTTTTGGGCCCATTCGTTTTTCCAGATGGTGCTAAATTCCCAAGAATGGGACTGTTCCATTATAGAGGAGAACGGTTTCATGCTTCCCCGCTGATACGCTACGACAGACTTGAAATCCGGCGCAATTAGGGTATGGATTTCCGTTTCAAGTGCTTGAAACCGGGTGTTCCGGGATTTGGGACCAGGTGTTCTAGACCCTGAAACTTCATGGCCGTTTTAAATTTACCGTGATGATGGGAGAATGGATTTTTCTATACCCCCCCCGCTATTTAACTGTAGCCCCTCATTCATCGAAATTCACATAAGGCTGCAGACGTTCCAAATCAGACGGGGCGAACTCCTCGTAGAGCGAGAGTGTCTGCAAGTCTTTGATGGGGCCGAACTTACGGCGATGCTCCACGATGACACGGCTCTGATAGAAATCCAAATAAGGATGACGCCGCAATTCATTGACCGACATACGATTGACATGCAAAGGGCGCATCACGGCCTCTCCCACCATAAACCAACGACTGAGCGTATCGGGGACACCTTCGACCTCGGCCAATTGCCCTACCGTGGCAAATCCTCCTAAACGATTGCGGTAGTTCACAATTTGCCGGGCACGATAGGAACCGATTCCCGGCACTTTCTTCAGCATGGCCGTGTCTGCCGCATTCAAATCCACCAGCGTCCCCGCAGCGAACTTCTCCTGGCGTGGCCGCGCTTCCACACTGTCGTGCCCGGGCATCCCCTGCGGGTAAAGGTCGGACATCAACTTGAACTCATCAGCAATGCGGATATAAGGACGCAAACGGTCGTAATCCCCTTTCGTCAACCCGTAAAGACGAGAAAAATCTTCAGGACGGTGGTATCGTCCCCCGCGCGCGCGATACTTATATATATTACGCACCTGCCACGGTGACAAGCCTAGCCTGAGCAACGTCGTGGAGTCAGCCGTATTAGGATCAAAACTAAAAGTCTCCACCACTCGTTCCTCCGGCTGGCGGAACGATCCGGAAGAGCACCCACGCGGGCTGTCGGCCTGCAAGCTATCCATGAAAGCAGCATACTTGGCAGCATTTTCCCCGTTCCACTCATGGCTTCCCACAACCTCCTGCTCACCAAACCGCCAAAAGAACAGCGCGGACAAGGCCACGCCCAACAATACGCCTGCCAACAGGAGCAACACCCGGCGGTCGGCCTTGGAGAAATAGAAGAAATCACGCCATCCGCGCCCCATGCGAAACTATCAGAAAAGTTCGTGTATGAAAATTGCAGCAATGCTTATGGGAGCCACATACTTCAGCAGGAACACATAGAACTTGAAGAAAGGCATCTTCAGGCTTCCATGGTTCGTCACTTCTTCCCACACGACGCGGCGGTCAAGCCACCAACCCGTAAAGAGGGAAATGAACATCCCCCCCAACGGCAACATCAGCTTGGCCGTCAGGAAATCGCTGAAGGAGAACAGCGTCATGCCCCACAAGCGGATGCCGGACAGCAAGCCGAAAGACAAGGCGCAGCCCACACCCAAGGCCGTGCAGACCCCTGTCACAATCCATGCCGCAGGGGTACGCCCAAGTTGGAACCGTTCGCTCAGATAAGCCGTGGCCACTTCGTGCAACGAAATAGTGGAAGTCAGTGTTGCCAACACCAAAAGGACATAAAACATCAGCGAAAAAATATAACCTAACCAAGGCATCCCCGCAAAAGCCAAATGGAACACGTTAGGAAGGGTCACGAACAACAGCCCCGGGCCGGCATCAACCGACAAGCCCGGCACGGAAAACACCGCCGGGAAGATGACGAAACCCGACAAAACCGCCACGCCGGTATTGATGGAGGCCACGCTCCCCGCCGTTTTCATCAAGTTGGCATCCTTCGTGAAATAAGAAGCATACGTACACATGCACCCCATGCCGACACTCATGGAAAAAAAAGTCTGCCCCATGGCATCCAGCACGACCTTCCCCGTAATCTTGCTGAAGTCGGGCTTCAAAAGGAACGTCAGGCCCTTGGCCGTGCCGGGAAGGGATAACGAGCACACCACCAACACACAAAGAATCAGAAACAACATGGGCATCATCACCTTTGAACAACGCTCTATACCGTCTTTCACACCCCGCACGATGATAATGTGCGTCATCAGGATAAACAGGAACATGTAAATCACCGGCCACCAAGGATCGCTGACGAAATCATTGAAATAGGCCGTGTAGTCCTTCGCACCTAGGAAAGTCCCCGCCACAGAAGCCACCGTGTATTCCAAAGTCCAACCGGCGACCACGCCATAATAGCCCAAAATGAGAAAGGCCGCCAACACGCCCATCAATCCCACCCATTTCCATTGCGTTCCCGGAGCCAACACTTGGTATGCCTGCCCGGTATTGGCCCGCGAACGCCGCCCGATAAGGAATTCGGCCACCATCACCGGAACTCCAAGAAACAACACACAAACAATATACAATAAGATAAACGCAGCTCCACCGTCCTCTCCCGTCAGATAAGGGAAACGCCAAATATTCCCCAATCCCACGGCAGAACCTGCGGATGCCATGATGATGCCTATCTTGCTGCCAAAACTCGCTCTTTCATTTGCCATACCTGCTTTTCATTAAAAAATCTCATAAAACAAGCAAAAGTACAAAAAAAGAATTATTTTCGCAGTGAAAATAATAAATAGATGAATAAAAACGTCATGAAAAGGCTGAAACACTATCCTGTCACGCTGCTCCTCATCGCCGCCATCTGGTATCTCTCGTTGTTTACACCGCCCAAAACAGAACTGGACAACGTGCAATTCATCGACAAATGGGCGCATCTACTCATGTACGGCTCGCTGACACTCGCCCTGTGGTGGGAAGATTGCCACACGAACGAAACATTAACGACATGGAAACGCGCGACACTCCTTTTCCTTTGTCCCGTAGCCATGGGCGGACTTGTAGAATTGGCACAGGCCTATTGCACGACTAACCGCACCGGCGACTGGCTCGACTTCGCCGCCAACGCCACCGGATGCCTCCTAGGTCTCGGTATCGGACGTGCCATAGAACATCTAAAAAAAGGCCGCCAGCACCCCCGCTGACAGCCTTTCCGTTTTCCATGCCCTAGAAACCTGCTAACCGTCTTTCCACAATTTATAAGGATAAGCCCTGAGATGGGAGTTATAATAACGCCGGTCGCCCGTCACTTCACGCCCGATGAAATCCGGCTTCTCGAAAGCTTCGTCCTCGGCCGAAAGCTCCACCTCGGCCATTACCAACCCTTCGTTGTCCCCATAAAACTCATCCACTTCAAACACATGCTTGCCCGAACGCACAAGATAGCGCGTCTTATCTACAATGCCAGGCTCGCACAACTTCATCAGGTCTTCCGCGTCCCGCACGGACACTTCTGTCTCAAACTCGTAACGCGAAATGCCGGCGGCATCCGAAGGCCCTTTGATGGTGAGATAGCCCTTGTCGTCGCGGATACGCACTCGCACCGTACACCGCCCCGAAGCGATATAGCCCTGCCGGATGCGGCTACTGGCATACGCTTTGGACCTAAACTCCCCCGTAACCAAAAACTTACGCTCTATCTCAAAACTCATTGCCCATAATTGCGAAAGCAATGATACCCAAGAGAATCAGCACGACCAAAGCCCATACCAATCCCCTCATCGCGCGCTTCTCCTGCCGCTTTTCACGGGCTGCGCGCGCAGCCCGCCGCATTTCTTTCTTCACACTCATAGTCTCGTTATTTAAAGGTTAAACTTGTCCGTCTCCCCCGGCGAACTCCATCAAGTAAGCCTTGATGAAACCGTCGATTTTCCCATCCATCACACCGTTGACATCCGATGTCTGGTAATTCGTCCGGTGGTCTTTCACCCGGCGGTCGTCAAACACGTAGCTGCGTATCTGGCTACCCCATTCGATTTTCTTCTTGCCTGCCTCGATTTCCGCCTGTTTGGCCTTGCGCTTCTGCAATGCACGGTCATAAAGTTGCGATTTCAAAAGCCGCATGGCGTTTTCGCGGTTTTCCAATTGCTTGCGGCTCTCCGTGTTCTCAATGAGGATTTCCTCCTCCTCGCCCGTGTCCGGGTCTTTATATTGGTAACGCAGACGAACTCCGGTTTCCACCTTATTGACATTCTGCCCACCCGCGCCGCCGGAACGGAACAAATCCCACGACACTCGCGAGGGATCCACATACACCTCAATGGAATCGTCCACCAACGGGGTGACAAACACCGACGCAAACGAAGTCATTCTCTTACCCTGCGCGTTATAGGGAGACACACGCACCAAACGGTGAACTCCATTCTCAGACTTCAGGTAACCATAGGCGTATTCGCCCTCAATCTGCATAGTCACGGTTTTGATGCCGGCCTCGTCACCATCCTGATAATTGCTAATCGTGCATTTGTAATCATGCGCTTCCGCCCAACGCATATACATGCGCATCAACATGGAAGCCCAGTCTTGGCTTTCCGTACCTCCCGCGCCGGAATTGATTTTAAGTACGGCATCCATCACGTCTTCTTCCTGGCGAAGCATGTTGCGCAATTCAAGGTCTTCAATGGCTTTCACCGCCTTGGCATACTGTTCATCCACCTCCTCCTCGGTAACCATTTCCTCCTTATAGAAATCAAAAGCCAGCTCCAGCTCGTCGCCCAGCGTCTTGACCTCCTTGTATCCGTCAATCCACTTCTGCAACCCCTTCACTTTTTTCATCTGTTCCTCTGCCGCCTTGGCATCGTCCCAAAAACCGGGCGCCTGTGTGCGCAACTGCTCTTCCTCTACTTGGATCTTCTTATTGTCTATGTCCAAATAACGAGCCAATGCTTCCACACGCGTTTTTACATCCTTCAGTTGTTCAATGGTTATCATACATAAAAAACGTTTTCAAGTTACAAAGGTATATAAAAAAAGCGATTTTTTACGCCCGATGCATAAGAAAGTCATGCATTCTTAGAGGAATACTTCGGCATGCCTCCATTAGTAAGTCGAAAAGCGGCAAGCCGCATAACTTGATTTAGCAAAACAAAACAGGCTGAACAACTAATTTTCAGCATCTTTAATGGTGTCACACTACACATCAAATGAAGGAAACAGCATGTGACCGACATGAGCGGATCGTAGCCGACGTATTGGAATATGATACTAAAAGCCACACACAAAAGTAAAAAACAGTGCTCACCTTTCAACACCCCGACCATGACCCAAAGCACGAAAAACGCCCCAACAAGAAAGTTTTTTCCTCCAACCACTCGCCTTTTTCGACAGAAACCACTATCTTTGCAAACTAGAAACGAAACGCCCCTGTAGTTCAATGGATAGAACTACGGTTTCCTAAACCGCCAATCCGGGTTCGATTCCCGGCGGGGGTACTCTAAAATGCCGGCCCTGGTTTCGTCCGCCAGGGCCGGCATTTTTCCGTTTTTGCAACTCATTACGCCAATCCGTCCATCCAAAAACGGGTAACAGAAAAGATGGGGCAGTAGAAATTTAATGGGAATTTAATAAATTCTGCGTGGGACGTAATGTCTCTTCTGTTCGCCATGCGGCGACCATAATGGCCGTCCTGTGCGCCATGCGGAATGCAGCGTGGGCGGGAAACCCCTCCAATGATACATCCTCGGAAGACTCTCTATGATTTTGATTTTCCACTGACCCGTATTATCCCCACTGAATTTCTACCGCGCCCAAAAGATGCCCTGCGAAGCATCTTTTAAGATTTACTATCTATTTTTACAAGGAATAAACACCCTTTCCATCATACTGTTCGACTTTTCTTCGTACATTTGCAATGCTGGGAAATGCGCTGCATGCGCTTTCCGGCAGACATAAGAAAAGAAAGCGTTATCCGCTTCATCCTGAAAAACGAAAATCGCCAAAAAATTCGACTGACAAGGGTGGAACAGTATGATGCTTCCGTTGGTTGTATGTATCTACGACCTCAGGGTAGGTCGTGCGCATATAACATCAGCGTGGGGTGTTTATTCAGTTCATTGTCAGTCTGGTGTTTGGCGATACCACGTTTTGATGAACCGTATAGTTCCTCACGCTTTCAACGTATAACGGAAGCCCGCCTGAGAGGAACACACGGGAGGAAGATGACGCGAAACGGTGGAAACGAATTTCAAGGACATCTACATAGGCAAAATCATCCAACAGAAAGTGGACGAGCGTGGCATCAGCTATGCAGAATTCGCCCGAAAGATTCATTGTGCCCGCACTTCGCTCTACCACATATTCAACAGCAAGAACATCGATGTGGAACGCCTGCTGCTCATCTCTGAGATTCTCGATTATGATTTCATCGGAGAAGTTTACTTGCACAGGCAAAAGGCAAATACACAAGCGGATAAGCCATTCCTTGCCATTCCTTTTACTGCCGATGGGATTGACACGTCCCACATTCCACCAGAATTATTGAAACTTCTAAAAAGCAAACTAGCGTAACAAATAAGGTCACAACTGTTCAAAATACCGACGCTCGTGTGCGGCATCATCCATTTGTCTATATGTACCTTTGCACCGATGATGACCAACACTCCGGATGCAATGAACGACTTATACAATGCCTTCCTGCACATCGGGAAGAGCGCATTGGATTTTATCGCTTCGCTTCCCCGCCCATGCCCCCCGCATGGCAAAATCAGGAAGCTGGCCATAGGACAGCAAGAAGTATGGGGGCAACTCCACCAAGAATTATCAAAAAAGGAAGCCGACCGACGTCCTGTCATCTGGTTGCACGCCTCTTCCTTGGGAGAATACGGAGTGGCTCGTCCCATAGCACGGCAATTGTGCGCTCAAGGCAGATGGCAAATTGTGGTTACGTTCTTTTCCCCCACAGGATATGAGGCCTTAAAAGGGAAGCACCAAGGAGAAGCCGATCATGTATTCTACCTCCCGCTGGACACACGCCGGCAAGCCCGTGCCTTTTTAGACATTGTGCATCCGGCCAAAGCCCTTTTCATCATCTCAGAATATTGGCCCAACTACCTCTGCGAATTAAAGAGGCGCGGGATTCCGACCTTTCTTGTCTCGGGCCTTATCACGCCCAAGGCCCCTTTCTTCCATTGGTACGGAGGCAGGTTTCGGGATGCATTAAAGGCTTTCACGCACTTCATGGTGTTGGACGAAGCCTCTGCAAAACGCCTTGAAAGCCTTGGACATACCAATGTCACCGTCACGGGAGACCCGCTCTTCGACAATGCCGCCGCTGTGGCATCAACGCCATGGCACAATCCAATTGTGGAACGCTTCACCGCAGGCCGGCACGTGTTCGTCGCAGGCAGCGTAGAAGGGCGCAAAGACTTGGAACTGGTCTGCACCTTGGCCAACCGCCATAAAGACATACGCTTCATCATCGTACCCCACGAAATCAGCGCGGAAGGATTGAGACGCATCAAATGCCTGTTGGCGGGGGCGGCACGTTGTTATTCGGAATGCACGGAGGCCACGGATTTCGGAAACGTCCAAACGCTCATCATCGACTTCGTCGGTGCCTTGGCGCGGCTCTACCGCTACGGTACATGGGCTTACGTCGGCGGCGGCTTCACCCCGCACCTGCACAGCGTCATAGAACCCGCAGTCTATGGAATCCCGGTTGCATTCGGCCCAAGGACGGAACGCAAAATCACCCCGCGCGAGATGGAACGGCTCGGCATCGGGCGGGTCGTGCGCACGGCTGCGGAACTTGACAAATGGTTCGCCCCGTTGACAGCCAATCCCATGCGCCTGGAACAAATCAGGCAAAACGCCCTCGCATATACAAGGCGGAACATCGGGGCGACAAAAGAAATCATGCACATCATATCCGACGGGCAGCCATGAACAACGAATTAACTTACCACTTGACCATCGGCTCGCTACGGATTTTGGCCCATCTCCCGTTGTGGCTGCTCTACCGGGCAAGCGACTGCATGTACGTCATAACCCGCTACCTCATACGCTACCGCAGGCAGGCCGTGGCCGGGAATCTGGCCCGCGCCTTCCCGGAGCTGGGCAAGCCCGAAAGGCTACGGACGGAACGGAAATTCTACCTCCATTTGTGCGACTGCATCGTGGAGACAATCAAATTGCTCCATATTTCTGACAAGGAAATAGACCGCAGGGTGCAGGTGGAAGGCGGCGACATGGTGGAACGCCTGGCTGCAGACGGATGCCCCGTCGTGCTTTTCCTGGGGCATTACGGCAATTGGGAGTGGGTGCAAGCCGTCACCCGCCATTACGCGCGCCCTGCCACAAGCGGCCAGGTATATAAGCCGTTGCACGACGCCGTCATGGAACGGGTCATGCTGAAAATACGGTCCCGCTTCAACACCATCTCCATCCCGCAGAAACGCACCGTGCGCACCCTGCTGCGGATGACGCGGGAAGGCCGGCAATGGCTCATCGGCTTCATCGCCGACCAGCGCCCCAACAGCGGCAACCCACACCATTGGACGACATTCCTGGGGCAAGATACGGCCTACGTCACAGGCGGGGAAGAAATAGGACGGCACACGAAGGCGCACTTCCTCTACCTGGACGTGGAAAAGACAAGACGGGGACACTACCGGATGACTTTCCACGCCATCGACCCCATACAAGACGGGGAGCCATGGCCTTATACGCGCGGTTTCATGCACATGCTGGAACAAACCATACGGCGCGAGCCCGCATATTGGCTCTGGTCGCACAAGAGATGGAAGGGCGGCCGGCCTGACGCGTCTCAAACAATCCAAACGACACCCAACGACAAAAACATATGAAAAAAAAGATGAAAATAATCTGTGTGATACCGGCACGGGGCGGTTCGTCGCGCTTCCCCGGGAAACCGCTGGCACCCATCTGCGGCAAACCCATGGCACAATGGGTATATGAACATTGCAAGGAAGCGAAATGCTTCGAACAAGTGCTCATAGCCACCGACAGTGAAGAAATCCGGGCTGCATGCGAAGCCTTCGGCGCGGAAGTCGTAATGACATCGGCGACACACGACACGGCCACGGAACGGCTCTACGAGGTGTCAACCCGCATAGAAGCAGACCTTTACGTGATGGTAAACGGCGACGAGCCGCTGCTCACCAAGGAAAGCATCGTGCAATGTATCCCGGAACGGTTAGACCCGGATACATTGTTTGCAGCCAACCTCATGACGGATTTCGACAACCCGGTAGAAGTCGTTGACAACACAAACCTGAAGATAGTCACAGCCGCCGACAGCCGCTGTCTTTTCATCTCGCGCAGCCCCATACCGTATCCGAAAGGAGGCATGGATTATGTGTTCCACAAGTTTGTGGGAGTGGGGGCTTTCACCCGCAAGGCACTTGCCTTCTACCACTCCACCCCGCGCGGCCCGATAGAAAAAATAGAGGAAAACGACTCCTTCCGCTTCATTGAAAACAACGTGCCGGTATATTATTACAACTGCCACTGCAAGTCGCTTTCGGTGGACACGCCGAAAGACATCGCCGCAGTGGAGCACTACCTCGAAGCCCAAAGGTAAAGACATGCGCATAGGATTCGACGCGAAAAAGATGGTGACAAACAGCACCGGCATCGGGAACTACAGTCGGAGCCTGGTGCGCCTCATGCTGACTGAAGGCTGCGAATGCGTGCTTTTCGCCCCCGAAGCGGGAGAAGGGCTGCCCGCCGGGGCAGAATGCGTATACGCCCCGCACAAGTCGCGGCTGGGACGCGAATGGTGGCGATGCCGGGACATGGTGAAGGACATCAGGGAACGGCATATCGACTTGTTCCACGGCCTCAGCAACGAATTGCCGTTCGGGATGGGGCGCGCCGGTTGCAAGTCGGCCGTCACCATACACGACCTCATCTTCCTGCGTTTCCCGGACACCTATGGGCGGACGGCCCGGCACATATTAAAGGCAAAGACCACATACGCCTGCCGCCACGCAGACCGCATCATCGCCGCCAGCGAATGCACCAAACGCGACTTGATGGATTTCTATGGAGTGGAAGAAAAGCGAATCTCCGTCGTCTATCAAGGATGCGCCCCCGCGTTCCGCCACCCTCTGCCGGCTGAAGTGCTCGCCGCCATACGGAAACGCTACGGGCTGCCTCCATGCTACATTCTATGCGTGGCCACGCTCGAACCGCGGAAAAACCAAAAGGCCGTCCTTCGCGCCGCTGCCTTATTGCCCGGCGACGTGCACGTCGTCCTCGTAGGGAAATCTACGCCTTGGCAGGGCGAAGTCGAAGCCTGCGCGAAAGGGCTTCCCGGGCTGCAAGGACGGGTTCACATCCTGAACCACGTCCCGACCGCCGACCTTCCGGCCCTCTACCAAGCATGTTCGGCCTTCGTCTATCCGTCTTTCTTTGAAGGTTTCGGCATCCCCGTGCTGGAGGCCATGGCTTCGGGAGTCCCAGTCGTGGTGTCTTCCGGGTCTTGCCTGGAAGAAGTCGGGGGGAAGGCAGTCCTATATTGTCCTCCGGAAGACCACGAAGGAATGGCAAAGGCCGTCAAGGACATATTGGACGACCCCGCCGGGACTGCAGCCCGCGTCAAGGCCGGACTGGAACAAGCGGGGCGTTTCGCGGACAAAGATATCGCAAGAAGGCTTCTTGAAGTGTATCGCCAAACGTTGCAAAGCTGAAACAAACATGGATGACAGCCTGTTCAAGATATGGAAAGGAGGGCGAAAAGCCCTGTTTTACGCCCGCGGGTTCGGCGAATATTTGTTGCCAGACCCTTGTTGGCGAAGGAACGCGATGCGCCAACTTTCCTCGCTCACGCCAGGCGAGGCGGAAAGAATCCAAGAGAGGGTCGCCTATTACAATCGCCTTCCCGCCACAGGCGGGGACTACGACATGGCGCATTGGACGCGGATAGGCGATTTCCGCTACCCGTTCGGGGAAAAGGAGAAGTTCTCCACATACTTCTTTGACCTCTACCGCACGGCCCGCTGTTTCCCGCCCGGCCTCCGGATGGCATACCGCTTCGGCGATGTCACGGAAGAACCCGACGAACCGGCATTCGTGAAAAGCCGCCCTGTCAAAAACGGCCATTCAAACTCCGTCTTGCTGAAGCTCAACCAAATAAGGCACTTCTCCTTTTGGAAAGACCGGCTGGCGTTCAGGGAGAAAAAGGACATGCTCGTGGGGCGCAACATCGTCCGGCAGCCCCACCGGAGGCTTTTCCTGGAAATGTACGAGAAGCACCCGCTTTGCGACATCGGGCAAGTGAACGACGACACCAACCGCGAACACCCCGAATGGATAAAAGGATACCTGTCCGTCCCGCGACAGTTGGAATACAAGTTCGTGTGTTGCATCGAAGGAAACGACGTGGCGACAAACCTGAAATGGGTCATGGCATCCAACTCCCTGGCC
Organism: uncultured Paraprevotella sp.; assembly: GCA_944319925.1. Classification (GTDB taxonomy): domain Bacteria; phylum Bacteroidota; class Bacteroidia; order Bacteroidales; family Bacteroidaceae; genus Paraprevotella. Next base: position 9,546 of record CALUFQ010000038.1, on the reverse strand, counting down.
GTCATGCCCCGCCCGCGGTTCGAAACGTGGTTCATGGAAGGGACACTCGTCCCGGGCCGCCACTACGTGGAAATCAATGACGACTATTCCGACCTGCCGGAAAAACTGGCATATTACATACGACATCCCGAAGAGGCGGAACGCATCATCGCACACGCGCACGAACACGTGCGCCAATTCAGGGACAAGCGGATAGAAGAAGCCATCGCGCTGAGAGTCATGGAAACGTATTTCCTAAGAACCGGGCAAACAATGGAGGGAATATGAAAACAGACAGCGAACCACGCTCCATCCTCGTCATACGGACTTCAGCCTTAGGCGATGTGGCCATGACCGTGCCGGTAGTCTGCTCGCTGGCACGGCAATATCCTGAACGGCGTGTCCTGATGCTGACGCAAGCCCCTTTCGACCAACTGTTCAGGGGATGCCCGCCCAACGTCGTGTGCGTCATCGCGGATTGGAAAGGACGCCACTCCGGCCCGATGGGGCTGGCACGGCTGGTGCGGGAACTTTCGCGAAAAGGGATTTCCGCCGTGGCCGACCTGCACAACGTGCCACGCTCGTGGGCGATAGGCGCATACTTCCGCCTGCGGGGCATCCCGGTCGCCATGGTGGACAAAGGCCGCCGCAAGAGGAAAGCGTTGACCCGCCCCAAGCATAAGGACGTGCGCCCGCAAAAATCCTACCTGCTGCGCTACACCGACGTAATGGAACGATTGGGCATGCCCGTAAGCCAGCCCCTCGCTTCGCCGTGGCCTGCCGCACATGCCTCAAGGCCACAGCCGTTTCCCCGCATAGGGATAGCCCCCTTTGCCCGCTACGCCACCAAGACATACCCTGCGGAACTCATGGAGAAAGTAGTGGAAGCCTTGGCGGCACAAGGATACCAAGTGTTCCTTTTCGGGGGAGGGAAAACAGAAAGGGAAATCCTGGAACAATGGGAAGCGCGCCATGCAGGTTGCACTTCCGTGGCCGGGAAATTGCCCCTCGTCGAAGAACTAAACTTGATGGGGCGGCTCGACGTGATGGTGTCCATGGATTCGGCCAACATGCATTTGGCCTCGCTCGCCGGAGTTCCCGTCGTCTCCGTGTGGGGCAGCACCACCCCCCAATGCGGCTTCCTCGGATGGGGGCAAAAAGAGGACTGCGCCGTCTGCCTGCACCTTCCTTGCCAGCCTTGTTCCATCGGCGGACGGGAAAAATGCCCCTTAGGACATTTCGCATGCATGAAGTCCATCTCCCCCGACGCAATCGTCCGGCAAGTGACACGCATTTTGTCTGCCGGCGCATAAGCCACAGTTCAAAACATAAAAACATTTTATAATGATGATCAAAAGAGTTACTGTCTGCCTCGTCTCACACTTTCTGCTTTGCACAGGCCTGTTCCTGTGCATCCAGAAGCCCATATTCCTGCTCTACAACCTTTTGAAAAGCGGGAAATCCTGCCCCTTGGAAGAACTTTCGGAAATCTATCGGCACGGGGTCGCCTTGGATGCGGCCACGGCAGCCTACCTGAGTGCCATCCCCCTGCTCGTGCTTTGTGCGCATCTGGTATTCCCGGCCTACAACCCGCGCAAAACGCTCCTTGCATACGATGGATTCGTCGCCCTGCTGCTGTCCCTGGTCACGATGGCGGATGCTTGCCTGTACGAATTTTGGGAATTCAAACTGGACGCGACGGTTTTCTTCTACCTGGACGACCCTAAAAACGCTTTTGCAAGCGTGTCATCGGCCTACCTGCTGGTACGCGCGCTGGCAATCCTGTTATTGGCAGCGGTTTACTACTTGATTCTCTCCATCCCCGTGTCAAAGACATCCTGGGAACCTGCCGGGAACAGGAAACGCGCCGCACTGGCCATGCCCGTTTTCCTCGTGCTGGCCGGAGGGGCGTTGTTCGCCACGATGCGCGGGTTGCGCATCTGGCCCAACACGCCGGGACGGGCTTACTACTCCAAAACGGCCTTCTACAACCATGCCGCCCTGAACCCGCTGTTCAACATCGCCTATACGTCCGGCAAGCAAGAAGACTTCAGCCGGCAGTTCCAAACGCTGCCCGACGAAGAATGCGAACGAATCTGCGACGCGCTGTTCCCCACGTCAGGCACGGCCGAACCCGTGCTCCGCACCACACGCCCCGACATCTTGGTCATCGTACTGGAAGGATTCGGAGCTTGCTTCATTGAAGAACTGGGCGGCATGAAAGAAGTGGCTCCCAACCTCAGCCGGCTATGCAAGGAAGGGGTAAACTTCGCCCACTGCTATTGCAGCAGTTTCCGCACCGACCGCGGCATCGTCTCTGCACTAAGCGGGTATCCCGGACAGCCGACAACCAGCATCATGCGCTACTCGCACAAGTTGCGCTCACTCCCGGGACTGCCCAAATCGCTCAAGAAAGCAGGCTACCAGACCCAAGTGCTCTATGCCGGCGACATGACTTTTTTCAACATGGCCGACTATTTCATTTCCGCCGGGCACGACCGCCTGGTAAGCCAGGACGATTTCCCTGCGGAACAACGCACGGCGAAATGGGGTGTCCCCGACCACGTGGCCTTCGAATGGCTTTTCCAAGACATACAAAAAAAGCACAAGGAGAATGATGCCCCGTGGTACACGACCTTCCTCACCATCAGCTCCCACGTGCCTTTCGACGTGCCCTACCATCGCTTAAAAGACGAAAAGCTGAACGCCTTCGCTTATACGGACAGCTGCATGGGCGACTTCATCGACCGCCTGCAGGCTACCCCGGCCTGGGACAACCTGCTTGTCGTCTGCACGGCCGACCACGGGTTCAACCATTGGGACATCACTTCGCCGGATTTCCCGCACATCCCGTTCCTGTTATTGGGAGGTGCCGTGAAACAGGTGTGCCGGAAAGAACAAATCGTATGCCAGACAGACCTTCCGGCCACCGTATTGGGACAACTGCAACTTCCGCATGAGGATTTCTCATTCAGCCGCGACGTGTTGGCCGACACCTACACCGCCCCGTCCGCATTCAGCACATTCAACAACGGGTTCAACTTCCGCGACTCCACGGGATGCACCGTGTATGACAATACCGCTTCGCGGGCGCTCCACGGGGCAGACCCCGAACGGGAGAAAAAAGGGAAAGCCATACTGCAGAAACTGTACAAGGATTTATCAGAACGCTAAACCACATCCGACATGAAACACATCGTATTCGAAGCATACGCCATGACTACACCTTACGTAGGGGTGGGGGAATTTTGCAGACAGCTGGGAAGCCGCCTGGGGCAACAAGCCGCGGCGTTGCGCGACAACCACGGTGTCGAACTGCACTTCATCGTGCCTCCCCGCCTGCGGGGATGTTTCGGCAAAGACGTGCGCTACATCGCCATGCCCATCCCCTTGCGCCACCTGTTGGCGGCATGGCCGGGCCAAGTGGACCTATTCCACATGCCCCACCAATACTGCCTGTTCAAAAGCCTCAACTGCGCCAGGCACAAACTGCTGACAATCCACGACATCAACTTCATGTACGAAAAAAAAGGAAGCAAGCAACAACGTGCCATCCGGCGTTTCCAGCGCAAAATCGACCGCGCGGACCACATCAACTACATTTCATCCTTCACAAGGAATGATGTCCGCAAATATTTCCACATAGATTTGCCCGAACGGGTCATCTACAATGGGGCGACAGACCTTTCCGGCCTCCGCGCGGAACGCCCCGCACGGTTCAGCGACCTTCCCGAAGGCTTCCTGTTCCACATCTCCAGCCTGCGTCCCAAAAAGAATGTCGCCCTGCTGGTGGACATGATGCGCCACCTTCCCCACGAGAGGCTCGTCATAGCCGGCGACTGGCAAAGCGGCTACGGACAAATGCTCCAACAAAAAATCGCGGGACTGCCCACGCGCAATATCGTCATGTTGCCCAATGTGAGCGAAGCTGAAAAAGCATGGCTCTATTCCGCCTGCAAGGCATTCCTCTACCCTTCGTTGTGCGAAGGTTTCGGGCTTCCGCCCATAGAGGCCATGTATTTCGGGAAACCCGTATTCCTGTCCACTTTGACCAGCCTGCCGGAAATAGGGGGGAAAGAAGCATTCTACTGGGACACCCTCCTGCCACTCCCCATGGCAGAAAGAGTTGAAACGGCCTTGTCCGCATTTTCCCCCGCACAAAAATCAGAAGCACTCAAGCGGAATGCCGCACGGTTCGACTGGGACACCTGCGCAAGGCAATACATCCAATATTATCTCGAAATATTAGGCGTATGAACAAAACCATAGGAATACTGCACCTGACATTTCCCTACGGAGGCGCGGAAACAGCCACGATACGATTGGCAAAAGGGCTTTCGGAGCATGGATTCAAGATTTATGTGTTTTGCACCGAATACAGGGAAAACCGGGCGGAAAATGCCAACGGGGACTACGAAATCGTACGGCTGCCAAACGCAAAGAAACCTGCCTCCCCCCGAAACATCCGTTTCCTGAAAGATGCCATACAGACACGAGGCATCACCTGCCTCTGCGTTGCCTGCGACTGCTTCCTGCCCATAATGTCGGCCTTAAAGGACAAGAAATGCGTCCCGTTGGTTTACATCCAGCACAACCAACCGTTTTGGGAGAAACGCTCGCAATTGGATTTGGATGCCAAAAAAGGGTTCATGAAAGCAAGGGTTGCCTGCATAGACCTGCCAAAAGAAAAACTTTTCGGCTACTACACCCGGCGTTGGAAACGCATATACACAGATTTGTATGACAATTGCGACGCATACGTCACCTTGCACCCGCAATACAGCCGGGAAATAGCAGAAGCCATCGGGCGGGACGGGAAAAAGTTCACGGCCATCCCCAACATGGTGTCCCCCGTCAACACCATCCCGGCGGAAAAGAAGAAAGAAATACTCTATAGCGGGCGCATGAGCCACAGGGACAAAAGGATAGACCGCCTGATAAAAATCTGGGGCATCATCTGCGACAAAGCCCCCGACTGGGAGCTCGTGCTCGTGGGCGACGGCAAGGAGAGAAAACGCCTGCAGGCTCTCGCCGCCCGCCTCGCGTTGCCCAGAATCCGTTTTGAAGGATGGCAGAAAGACGTGTCGCAATACTACCGTGAAGCTTCCATCGTCTGCCTCACGTCCTCGTTCGAATCTTTCGGGCTGTGTCTCACCGAAGGCATGAGCCACGGTTGTGTCCCCGTCGCTTTCAACTGCAGCGCGGGCGTGGCCGACATCGTGCAGGCGGGAGGTTGCCTGATACCGCCTTTCCGGCTGGACGAATATGCCGCCGCGCTGCTCCGCCTGGTGACGGACGACAAGTTCAGGGAGGAACAACGGAGGAAGTCGCTTGCAAGCGTGAAACGCTTCCATCCGCAAGAAATCATCCCGTTATGGACAACCTTGTTCGAACGGCTGCAAAAAGCCTAATGACAGACTTTTCCTTACCAAAAATATTACCAGCATGAAAGAATACAGCAACCTATGCAACAAAGTGTTCGGGGAATCCACCCGCGACTACCACGTCGCCGACAACGTGGATACCCCCGCCCCCACCCCCTATCCCGGCGGAAGCCTGGAAGCGTGCCTCTACCATAAGAATTGGATCGATGCCGTGCAATGGCACTTGGAAGACTTGGTGCGCGACCCGCAAATCGACCCCACAGAGGCCCTGGCGATAAAACGCAGGATAGACCGTTCAAACCAGGAACGGACAGACATCGTGGAAGAACTGGATGAATATTTCCGGAACGTGTTCCGCGACGTAAAGCCCCTTCCCGATGCCACGCTCAACACCGAAAGCCCGGCCTGGGCCATCGACCGCCTGTCCATCCTCGCGCTGAAAATCTGGCACATGGAGCAGGAAGCCAGGCGGGACGGCGCACCTGCCGCGCAACGCCAACGCTGCCAAGCCAAACTTGACGTGCTTCTCGAGCAACGCGAAGACCTCTCTGCGGCCATCGACCAGTTGCTTGCCGACATCGCCAGCGGGCGGAAACGCATGAAAGCATACAAACAAATGAAAATGTACAACGACCCGGCCTTGAACCCCGTGCTTTACGGGAAGAAAGAGAAATAAGCAGACCTAGACAACCGAATGAAAATGCCCTGAACCTGCGCGGACTGACAACCAATAATTGCAGGCCGGACCCACATTGTTTTTTTCAGTAATCGTGGCACACGCCACTAAACTGGAACAAACGCCTCCGCCACCTCCATTTCCCATTGCCAGGCCGTGCAAGGTTCTGTTACTACCTCTTATCCGGGAAGAAGAAGTATCACCAGCAATTAAAGCAAGAACATGAAAGTCCTTATTGATTATACTGTATTCGATATACAAACGCACGGCGGGATTTCCCGTTGTTTCAGCGAACTATACAGCCACATGCCGCCAAACGTGTCGGCCACAATCGGTGTGCTCGAAACGAACAACGTGTATTTGCAGAACCTGGGATTCCACAGGAAAGGCTACCTTTACAGGCATTTCCTGACCCAGACGAACTTCCTTGGGAAACGGGCGTTGTTCAAGTTCTCCTATAACGCCGCACATGGGAATTACAAAACGTTCGACCGCTGGCCGTCTGTCAACCGGGACTATTGCATACAGTTGTTGAAGGAAAAAGCATGTGACGTGTTTCACCCTTCTTTCTATACCAAGTATTTCCTAAAATACCTGGAAAGGACACCTTTCGTGCTGACCGTGCATGACATGATTCCCGAGCTGTTTCCCCAATATTTCCCCCGGAACGACTACCAAATCGAAATGAAAAAGTTGCTCATCCCGCAGGCAGCCCACATCGTGGCCGTCAGCGAACGCACCAAGCAGGACATCATAGACCTCATGAAGGTGCCGGCGGACAAAATCACGGTCGTTTATCACGGCACGGACGAAAGTGCCTACATTCCCCGCACCAAGATGCCTTTCCCCTATATCCTCTATGTGGGCGACAGGAACCTGTACAAAAACTTCGGCCTGTTCTTCAGGGAATGCGTGCCCGTGTTGCTGGCCCACCAAGAATTGCGCGTGGTATGCACGGGAATGCCGTTTTCGCCTGAAGAACAGTATATGTTCCGAATCTGCGGCATGTCCAACCGTTTTGTACACCGCTGGGTCTTGACCGACCAAATATTGCTGGACCTTTACCACAATGCCTTGGTTTTCGTCTATCCCTCCGCTTACGAAGGTTTCGGCATACCCATATTGGAAGCCTACAAGGCCGGCTGCCCCGTCATGCTGAACCGCGCCAGCTGTTTCCCTGAAATAGCCGGCGATGCCGCCATCTACTTTCACATGGACGAACGCGGGTCTGACTTCGCGGAGAAATTCGAGGAATTATGCCGGTTGACGGACACAGAGAGGACAGCACTCATCAACCGGCAAAAGGAACGGCTGAAGCGCTTTTCCTGGCAACATGCGGCGGCACAACTGGCACAAGTATATCAAAAAGTAACACAATGACAAGATGAAAAAGAAAGTAACAGTCATCACAATCAATCTGAACAACCTGAAGGGGTTGAAACGCACGGCGGAATCCGTCATCGCCCAGACCAGCCGGGATTTCGAGTACATCATCATCGACGGCGGCTCCACCGACGGGAGCAAGGAATACATCGCACAGCTTCCCCGGGTGGACTATTGGGTGAGCGAGCCGGACAAGGGCATCTACAACGCCATGAACAAGGGCATCCGCATGGCACAGGGGGAATACTGCATCTTCATGAACTCCGGCGACGCGTTTTTCGCCCCGGACGTGCTGGACCAAGTCATCCCCCTCCTGAACGGCGGCGACTTCTACGTGGGACAACCCATGCTCATGCGGGACAACCAAATGGAAAGGGGACATATGCCCGACACCATGACGCTGGAATTCCTGCTGGAAGACTCCATCAACCACCAGTGCACCTTCACGCGCACGGCCATCCTGAAAGAAAGCCCCTATAATGAAAACAACAAAATTGTCTCCGACTGGGAAAAATTCTTCAGGGAATGGCTCTTCCACGACCGGAGCTACATCCCCATGGACATCACCGTGGCCTGCTATAACTTAGAAGGCATCTCCAACACCGACCAAACGACATCCCTGAAGGAAAAGTGGAACATCATCCATGCGCTGATCCCCCCGTCCACCTTGGAGAAGCTGCGCCCCCAAAAAGAGGAAGAACTCACCCCGCTGGAAAAGAAGATCAAGAAGGCCATGTCGATGCCGCCCGTCAGCCGCGACCTCAAACTCCTGCGCAATGCCTTCAAGTTCTTGTGCAAAGACTCCTTCCGTCTCGCAAAAGAGAAACTGGCGGCATCCCTCGGAAAGGGAAAGCCCGGCGGAAACCCCACGATAGGATGAAAAAGAAAGTAACGGTCATTACGGTCAACCTGAACAACCTGGAGGGGTTGAAACGCACGGCGGAATCCGTCATCGCCCAGACCAGCCGGGATTTCGAGTACATCGTCATCGACGGCGGCTCCACCGACGGAAGCCGGGAATACATCGCGCGGCTTTCCCGGGTGGACTACTGGGTGAGCGAGCCGGACAAGGGCATCTACAACGCCATGAACAAGGCCGTCCGCATGGCACAGGGGGAATACTGCATCTTCATGAACTCCGGCGACGCGTTTTTCGCCCCGGACGTGCTGACCCGGGTCATCCCCCGCCTGAACGGCGGCGACTTCTACGTGGGATGCCCCGTGACGGTCAGGGGGGGCAAGAAGGAAAAGCTATGCCCTCCGCAAGCTATGTCCGTCGATTTCCTGCTGTCCGGCTCCGTCAACCACCAATGCACCTTCACGCGCACGGCCATCCTGAAAGAAAGCCCCTACAACGAAAACCGCCGCATCGTCGCCGATTGGGAAAGATTCTTCAAGGAATGGCTCTTCCGCGGCCGGAGCTACCACCCTCTGGACATCACGGTCGCCTATTCTTACCTGGACGGCATCTCGAGCACCAATCTGGAAACATCGCGGAAGGAAAAGGCCGGGGTCATCGCCTCCCTTGTCCCCAAAGACATGTTGGAGGGACTGCGCCGCGAAGAAGACCTCACGCCCCTGGAATGGAAAATCCGGAAAGCCATGTCGATGCCCCCCGTCAGGCGCGACCTCAAGCTCCTGCGCAACGCCGCGAAATTCCTGGCTAAGGATGCCGCGCGGTCGCTGTGGCGGAAACTTGCCGCCCTTCCGGGACGAAAGGGCGGCGGGCGCGGATGAATGAATCCGTTTTTATAAGTAACCAATCATATTTATACTGCGCACGGCATGAATTTCCGCATTCAAGGAGGTGCGGCATTCCTGCCGCACAATCACAAGACAAGCTACCGGCATACGCAATAGTGCGAGAATGAGGGTGTATCAAAATAAACTCCTCCGCCTTGTAGGGGAGGTGGCCCGCAGGGCCGGAGGGGTTTCCCATGCACGTGAGTAACTTTTCTCTCTTTTTCCGACCCGTTTATGTTGTCTGCGGATGCGTCCGGCGTTGTTCCCGTAGAGGTGAGACCCCCTCCGCCCCTTCGGGGCTCGTCCCCCTGCGAGGCGGGACAGTTTTGACATCCGCATGGCAAACAAAAGGGTCGTTACGACCCCGGAATCAGAATGTCA
>CALUFQ010000037.1 GCA_944319925.1 uncultured Paraprevotella sp. | reverse complement strand
AACGTCTTTGCACATTATGTAAAATTTATTAATTTTGTTAACAACACGACTTGAGATGTGTAGAAAGGGTAGCCTGCAAGGCGGGACAGTTCATTCCACCAATCCTGAATTTCTACCGCGCCGCAAATATTTAGGGAAGACACAAAAAAACTTGACCCTGAAAAAGAGTCAAGTCTGCATGTCGGAAAGAGGCGACTCGAACGCCCGACCCCTACGTCCCGAACGTAGTGCGCTACCAACTGCGCTACTTTCCGTTTGCGAGCGCAAAGGTAACTCTTTTTTGGGAAAGAAAAAAATAACCGGGGATTTTATTTGCATAAAACAGCAAAATTTTCCATTTCGCATCTTAAAATCCCCTGATTCCGGGTCAGTATATGGCCACCTTGAACACACCGTCCTCCCGGTTCTCGAAAATACGGTAAGCTTCCCCTATCTCTTTCAAAGGAAAGCGGTGCGTGATGAGCGGGGTGGTATCGATTTTCCCCTCCGCGATGAGATGCAGAATCTCCGCGCAATCGCACCCGTCCACGCCCCCGGTCTTGAACGTGAGGTTTTTGCCATACATCTCCGGCAAAGGCAACACTTGGGGACGGTCGTAGAGAGCCACCAACGTGACTGTCGCATTGGGACGGGCACATTCCCATGCCAAACGGAAAGTCTCCTCCGTGCCGGCCACTTCCAAAACCACGTCGGCACCGCCGTGGTCACTATGCGCGGCCACGAAACTGCGGCATTCTTCGGGACCGGTCAACAACACCTGCGGATAATGCTCGCGCACAAAACGACACCGGTCGTAGGACTTCTCGCACACGATAATGCGCTTGGGATGTTTCAACATGGCACAAAGAAGCGTACAGATACCCGTCGGTCCCGCCCCTATGACCAAGACCGTGTCCTCCTCGCTGATTTCCGAGATGCGCGTCGCCCAAAAACCCGTGGCCAGCACGTCGCCCACAAACAGAGCCTGGTCGTCGCTCACCATGTAAGGAATGCGGGTCAGGCCTTGGTCGGCATGCGGCACACGGACAAACTCGGCCTGCCCGCCGTCGATGCGGCATCCCAAAGCCCATCCCCCGTCGGGATCGGTGCAATTGTTCACATAACCGTGCCGACAAAAGAAACATTCACCGCAAAACGTTTCCACATTCACGACCACCCGGTCGCCGGGCTTGACCGAAGTGACATCGGCACCGACCTGCTCCACCACACCGACCATCTCGTGCCCTACCGTCACGCCCGGCACGGCACGCGGAACACTGCCATGCTTAATGTGCAAGTCACTAGTGCAGATACTTCCAAGCGTCACGCGTACGACGGCATCGTGCGCGTCCTTCAACACCGGCTTCGGTTTCTCAAGCAATTCAAATTTCCCGCGTTCTACGTATGTACATGCCCACATAATCTTTCCTTTCTTTTATCCTACTCATACAAAATTAGATAAAAAACGCGATTTTTATCCCAGTGAGATGAGGAAATAGCTTTTTTCTTGGAAATCTTTATAAAAAATCCCTATACCGACAGAACAAAAACATCTCTATTTTTATCTTGTATGCCATAGACATTTCCGAAAGAAACATTAACTTTGCGTAAGAACGAACCAAATCACATACGACTATGAGAAAAAATTTCGGGGCCAAACCCCTCACTTATCCGCAACCGGTGTTCATCATCGCCACCTACGGCGAAGACGGTACGCCCGACGCGATGAACGCGGCATGGGGCGGCATCAGCGAAATGAACGAAATCAGCCTCTGCCTCAGTGCCGGGCACAAGACAGTCAAAAACATCCTGCAACGCAAGGCCTTCACCGTGAGCATGGCCGAGGTAGGGCAAGTGGCGGCCTGCGATTACGTGGGCATCGTGTCGGGGAACAATGTGCCTGACAAATTCGCCCGCGCCGGTTTCCACGCCACTCCATCGGGGCTTGTGGATGCCCCGCTGATAGACGAGCTGTCGGTAGCCTTGGAATGCAAACTTAAAGATTACAACGCAGACACGTGCATCCTGCGCGGCGAAATCGTCAACGTCAGTGTGGACGAACGCGTATTGGACGAGAACGGGAAAGTGGATGCCGCCAAAGTCATGCCCGTCATTTTCGACCCCTTCAACAACGACTACCTGAAAGTGGCCGGAAAAGCGGGCAAGGCATTCTCGGATGGGAAACAGCTGAAATAGGCCCGAAACCGCATAGAAGGCAGAAAGACAAAAAGGCAACGAGGCCTCCTGCGGCATATCAAGGAAATCGCCGATTTTGCCTTTTTGCCTTCTTTTTATTTTATCCCCGCGCACGAACGTGCATTCCCAGGCTTCTGGAAACGTCATCGACGGGAAAAGGCATAAAGTCCGGCAAATACCAACAGCCCGTTGAGCATCAGCAATTCATAACCGAAACGATAACCGAAAAACGCGGTCGTGCAAGCATCAAGCAAATAACAGCATGCCGGAGCGGCCACGCAGACCCACGGCACGGCACGGGCACACGGCATGCGCCTCGTGAACAAGCCGAAAGCGAACAATCCCAACAACGGGCCGTAGGTGTAAGAAGCCACCACATAAACCGCATCAATCACGCTGGAACTATCCATCGCCTCAAAAAACAGAATGCACGCCACGAACAACAAGGCCATGGCGGCATGCACCCATTTGCGAACCACATCCGGACGGGCAAAGCGGCTCTCCACATCCAAAATGTCGATACAGAAACTTGTGGTAAGGGCCGTAAGAGCGGAATCCGCACTGTTGAAAGCGGCTGCCACCAATCCCAAGGCGAACAAGACCAAAGCCCCCGTCCCCAAATAGCCTTCGGCACAAAACAACGGCAAGATTTCATCCCCCTTTTCCGGAAGTTCCACCCCCGCATGTCCGGCCAACACCACCAACAGAATGCCCAATGCCAAAAGCAACCAATTCAGGGGGATAAACAGGAAACCGTATGTGCACATATCCTTTTGCGCATCGCGCAGATTCTTGCACGTCAGATTCTTCTGCATCATGTCTTGGTCCAATCCCGTCATCACAATCACGATAAAAATGCCGCTCACAAACTGCTTAGCGAAATGCTGCCGCGAAGCCCAATCCTCCCATTCAAACCAACGGCCATGAGGGTGGGCGACCACGCATTCCACGGCCTCGCCCAAGGTAAACCCGTCCAAACGGCACACCTGCCAAAACACCAGCAACAAGACCGCCACTAGGCATAACGTCTGGCACACGTCCGTCCACACCAATGTCCGGATGCCTCCCCGCGCCGTATAAAGCCAAACGCAAAACACTGCAGCCATTGCCGTAACCCCAAAAGGGATGCCCGTCCCCCGCAACACAAATTCCTGCAGGATAAGGCACACCAGATAAAGTTTGACAGAGGCGCCCGCCAATTTCGACAACAAAAAGAACGATGTCCCCGTGCGGCTCGCCCACCTCCCCATGCGAAGTTCCAGATAACCGTAAATGGAGGTCAAGTTCAGCTTATAATATAATGGCAAAAGGAAAAAGGCCACGACAAGATAACCAAAGAAAAAACCTACGCACATCTGCATGTAGGTCATATCCGTATCGCGCACCATGCCCGGCACGGACACCAGGCTGACCCCGGATACCGAAGAGCCCAGCATGCCGAACGCGACAGCCCACCACGGGGAACGGCGTCCGCCACGAAAAAAAAACTCGTTGCCGCCCCTCCCGCTTGCCCGGCGGGAAATGGCATACAACAAGGCAAAATAAGCCCCTAGGGCCACAAGGACATACAGACCAATCATGCCGCCGCCCCGTTATACGGTCTCAAAAAAAAGTCCGTTCGTTCGTGTTCACCTCTTCCAACGTGAAACGGCTGCTCCCGTCGAAACAATGGGTGCATATCCTGCATTTGGGCAAGCCGATGGCTTCCACCAAATCTTCCAGCGTATTGAACTTCAAAGAGGTCAGGTTAAACCTTTTGGCTATCTCGTCCACCATGCGGCAATATTCCGGCGAGCCCGTCTCGGCGTATTTCTCGATATTCTTGTTTTCTTCGCCTTCGAATTCCTTGATGATTCGCCGCGTAATCAGCTCCATGTCACTCTTGGAGGAAGTGAAGTTGATAAACGGGCAACCGTAAATCAACGGTGGGCAGGCAATGCGCATGTGCACTTCCTTGGCCCCATAGTCGAAAAGCACTCTCGTGTTGTCACGCAGTTGTGTGCCGCGCACGATGGAGTCGTCACAGAACAACACCCGCTTGCCTTTCAGCATGTCGCGGTTGGCAATCAGTTTCATCTTCGCCACCAGCGAACGCATCTCTTGGTTGCTGGGCGTAAAACTGCGCGGCCACGTGGGGGTATATTTGGAAATGGCGCGTTGGTAGGGCACTTTCTTGCCCACGGCATACCCCAAAGCCATCCCCACGCCGGAATCCGGAATGCCGCACGCACAATCCACTTCGGCCTCGTCATGCTCACCCATTTTCTTCCCGCAGGTAAACCGTACCTCCTCCACATTGCGCCCTTCATAGCACGATGTGGGAAATCCGTAATACACCCAAAGGAAAGAACAAATCTGCATCCGCAAATTGGGCTTTCTCAGGCATTCCATCCCGTCGGCATGCAAACGCACGATTTCTCCCGGGCCGAGATAATACACCGTTTCATAGTCAAGGTTCGGGAACGCCGTCGTTTCCCCAGTCACGGCATAAGCCCCGTTTTTCTTTCCCACCACGATAGGTGTCCGCCCCCAGCTGTCACGGGCGGCAATCACCCCGTCTTCGGTGAGCAACAACAAAGAGCAGGATCCCTTAATCTCTTTATACATGCCCTCTATGCCGTCCACGAAAGTTTTTCCCTGGTTGATAAGCAAAGCCACCAATTCGGTCGGGTTGATACGCCCCGAACTGAACTCTGAGAAATGCATTCCCTTGGACAACAATTTGGCCGACAAGTCTTCGGCATTGTTGATTTTCGCCACCGTCACGAGCGCGAAACGCCCCAAATGGGAATTCATCAGCAACGGTTGGGCGTCAGTGTCGCTGATGACCCCGATGCCTGCATTGCCGCAAAACTTGCCCAACTCGTCCTCGAATTTCGTGCGGAAATAAGTATTCTCCAAATTATGTATGGAACGATTGAAACCACGTTCCTCACTATACGTGGCCAACCCGCCACGCCGGGTTCCCAAATGGGAATTATAGTCCGTGCCATAGAACAAATCCGTCACGCAACACGTCTCTGAAACGACGCCGAAAAAACCGCCCATAACTATTAATCTGTAATTGTGGCGCAAAATTATAAAAAAACGCCAAGTCCCGCAATATCCGCTTTTTTTTGTTAACTTTGTCCATGCCACAGACAAAACCCGGAAAGCGTGAATTTCTTACGACAAATATTGCTCGCCATCATGATGCTCGCCCCGCTCGCCGCACAAGCACGACTGGAGGTGGCCGACTCCATCATCGGGAGGATGCACCAGGCCGCCGCGCAATACATGGATTACATTCACGAATTCCGGGCGGAATTATATGTAAAAGCGCAATTGGACATCATCCGGAAAAACAAAGGATTCCGCTTCATCCCCGGACTGTTCCGGACACCGAAAGACGCCAACCGCTTCATCGTGGAAACCTACAGCGACCTGCACTATACCTACCCTAACATTTACGACCAGAAAATCAAAGCCTATACGGGAACACTGGCCGACGCGCGGGAACTGCCCGGCATCACGGATTACTTCAACATCAACATCTATGCCCCCTATTTATTAGGAGAGCGGTTGCTCTCCCCGTTGGCCTCCAACAGTGCCAAATACTACCGGTATGTCATCGATTCCGTATCAAGCGACAGCAGGCAACGGCTGGAATACCACATCCGTTTTATCCCGCGCAACAAAAGCTTCCAGCTGATAGAAGGGGACATGACCGTCACCGAAGGCGCGTGGAGCATCCGGCAAATGTCCTTCAAAGGCCGTTCCGAACTTCTCACGTTCGAAAGCCATGTCCTGATGGGCGACATCGGCACAGACAAAGAATACCTGCCGGTGCAAATCAACGTGAACGCCTCGTTTGCCTTCGCCTATAACATCATGGAAGGTTATTATGAGGCCCACCTGGCCTATAACGACATATCCCACAAAGGCAACACGCCCACGGACAGCATCGCCCGCCGCGACTACAACCTGACGGGTTCCTTCGCCCTGCAATGCGACCGTCAAGCCTATACCAAGGACTTCGCCCGCTTCGACTCCCTCCGTCCTACCCCGCTGACTGCCTCGGAAACATATATATATAGGAAATACAAAGCCCGGAACGATTCCACGAGACAGCAACCGACAGACTCACTCAGAAGACAGAGACGAAGAGTATGGAGCAACGTGGGCGACTTTTTCCTGACCGACACGAAATGGAAACTGGCACAAAACGCCACCCTGCGCAACTCGCCCTTCATCAACCCCTTATTGTTCAGCTACAGCAAGACCATAGGCATCGCCTACCGGCAAGACCTGCGGCTCAACACACAACTGCGCAACGGACAAAGCCTGCATGTCGGCGCAAGACTGGGCTACAACTTCACACACAAGGAATTTTACTGGAGCGTAAACGGCGAATACCAATATTCCCCCGAACGGCAAGGCTGGCTCCGCATCAACGTGGGCAACGGCAACCGCATTGCCAACAGCCGGATTATCGAACGCCTGGAAGAGATTCCCACAGACAGCGTCATCGACTTTGACAAACTGAACATCGACCTCTTCCAAGACTTGAACTTTGAAATCAGCAACCACATCGAAATCACCAACGGGCTGTCGCTGGCCGCCGGTTTCACGTATCACCGCCGAACACCCGCCGAACACCCCGACGACAGTTTCCGCGAGATAGAACTTCCCGAAAACGTGACCGAAGGGCTACAGGCCAACATCAAGCCGCAATATACCAGTTTCGCCCCGCGCATCCGCCTTGAATGGACGCCCAAGCAATACTATTACATGAACGGACGGCAAAAAGTCAACCTGAAATCGCGCTTCCCCACGTTTATCCTAGACTATGAACGAGGATTAAAGAACGTCTTCAAAAGCACAGGTGTCTATGAACGCATTGAATTCGACATGCAACACCACCTCCGCACCGGCCTGCTTTCCAACCTTTATTACCGCTTCGGGGTAGGGCTATTCACCAACCAAGAAGAAACCTACTTCGTGGATTTCGCCAACTTCCGGAAAAGCAACCTGCCGGAAGGCTGGAACGACGAAATCGGCGGCGTGTTCCAAGCCTTGGACGGACAATGGTACAACGCCTCCAACTACTATGTCAGGGGACACATCACATACGAGGCTCCCTTCCTCCTGCTCCGACACCTGATTAAATACACCAACCATGTGCAGAACGAACGTCTTTACCTCAATCTGCTGACAATGGACCACCTCGGCCCCTATTTGGAAGTGGGCTATGGCATCGGCACGTTTGTCTTCGACATGGGCCTTTTCCTCTCGTTGGAAAAGTTCAACCGCATAGGCTTCGGCTACAAGTTCACTTTCGAATTATTCAACAATTAGCCCCCGACGGTTTTGCAACGAGATTTCTTAATTTATGTTATCAAGAAAGGGGATTGACTTTCTCTGCCCGTATTCCGTATAAACAAGCACGACAACGTGTGCATATTCAAAACCATCAAAAAGACATCAACGACATGAAGAAAATCCTTGTAGCATGCCTGGTAGCAGGAAGCACAATGGCCGCAACGGCTGCCACTCCTGCGGAAAAGACGGACACGACCTTCACCGCCACGTCCAACCCTTTCGTCAAATACAAATATTTGGGCGACCCGGCAGCATTGGTGGACGGCGACAAAGTCTATATCTACGCCGGGCACGATGAATGTCCCGACAACCAAAACCGTTACGTCATGCATGAATGGTGCATTTTCTCCACCACTGACATGAAAACTTTCACCGAACACGCCTACACGCTGAAAGCCACCGAATTTCCGTGGGCGCGCGGCGAGGCGTGGGCCAGCCAAGTGATTGAACGCAACGGGAAATATTATTGGTATGTGACGGCCGAACACAAAAGCATACGCGGGAAAGCCATCGGCGTGGCCGTGGCCGATTCGCCTATCGGGCCTTTCGTGCCACAACCGGAAGCCTTGATCACCAACGACATGACCACGAAATATACGCCGATTGGCTGGGAAGACATCGACCCCACGGTGTGGATTGACGACGACGGACAGGCTTACATGTTTTGGGGCAACACGCAACTATATTATATCAAGTTGAAAGACAACATGGTGGAAACAGAAGGAGACATCATGCCCATCAGCATTGAAGGCATCCACCAACCTTCGCTCCCGGCACAAGGAAAGGACTTCTACACCGAAGCACCATGGGTTCACAAACGGGGCGACTGGTATTATCTGAGCTTCGCCGTGGGATTCCCCGAAAAAACAGCCTACGCCATGAGCAAAAGCATCAACGGGCCGTGGGAGTACAAAGGAATCCTGAACGAAATCGCCGGGAACAGCAACACAAACCATCAAGCCATCATTGAGTTCAAAGGCGACTGGTACTTCGTTTACCACAACGGAGCCATCAACACCGCCGGCTCCAGCTACCGCCGCTCACTCTGCATCGACCGCCTCCATTACAAAAAGAACGGCGAGATGAAACGGGTGCAGATGACCAGCGAAGGCCTTTGGGGCGAAGAATAGGAAAAAAGACTGTAACCAATCATAACCTCACTCTGACAGGAGCAGGCCATTCATGACATTAACCTAATTATGCAGGCCTGTTCCTGTCTTTTTTCGCAACTTACGGATGCACGACTTTCCCCAAGGGAGTCACGTATATTCCTTTAGGCCAATCGTCCGGGAGCTGCCCGCCTAGCTTCAGGACCCCCATCTTTTTGCCCCCAATCGTGTAAACCGGCACCGGGGAGGAATCGACCATCTTGCCTGCCGACTGCATTCCCGTCGCCTCTCCCCGCAACAGACGGATTACCGCACCATTGGCATTCCCACATTTCAGATAACCCCGCCCCGGTGCAAGCCAGCTTCCGGCGTCCGGACGCACAAAACAATCGCCCTTTTCGTCCAACAACCGCATGCCGGCCTGCCTGCCGTCAATCTCCATGCGGGAAAATGTCGGATAAAAGCCTTCTGCCGATGTTGCTGCCGGCGACGCAAGCACTTCACCCCGGCTGGCATAGAAACACGCCGTGCCTTCCCTCGGGGCCACAGGCCGCCACAGATAAGCCCTCCCGGCTTCCCACGGGACATCTTCCGCCACTTGCAGGAACACCGCACCGCCATCAACAATCTTCTCGAAAGCCAAACGCTCCACGGACAATGCTTCACCGTCCGCTGCCGCCCAACTTACCCCTTCAGGCGCAAAAGGCAACCCCACGGTAAACCACCCTCCGCCGCTTGAAACGGTACGATACCATTCGATGCCTGTCCCCTCTGGCACTTCAAAAGCATACTTCGGTCCCAAGGCGCAACTGTCGCCACCCACAATACGGGTCGCCGCACGGCCTTGCATCCCCTTCTCTCCTTTGTTTTCTATTTCTATCACGTTCGGCCAACCCTCTGGCAAACAAGCGGCTTCCCCCGTCCGCACGTATGTCCACACATATTCATCCGGCAAAGACAAAACCGCACTCCAAGCCCCTGCCGCAGACAATGAAACTTCCGTGAAATCTATCCTCTTCGCCAATGAAAAATCCACCCGCGACAAAGAATCTGCCAGCCAATCGCCACGAAACGCCCAATCGCCAGAAACGGGCATATCCGCTTCAAAACAAGTGTCCTCTTTCTTATATATAAATAAGGTGTCTCCTTGGTCTTGCCAATACAGCCGGAATATCTCATCATAATTCACCGACAAGCCGAACTGATAACCATGCCCCCAGCCATTTTCTATCTCCTCTTCCGTATAAACGCTTGTGGTTCTCCCTTCCCCTTGTTTATACGCCTGAAATTCAAAAGTCCGACAAAGTTTTTCCGACGTGTTTTCCAGTTCCTCGTCCGTCAACGTATAAAGAGGCGTGTTGTACGAATAAACTTTCTCACCGGAATAAGCCAGCCATGCGTCCAACACAATATCCCGGAATGCATACGTTGACGAGTTCACTTTCACCAACTCGAAAATAGCCGTCCCGCCATCCGCCACATGGATGCGCCCGTCCGAATCCGGCTTCACCTTCCTCGCCTCGCGCCGTTTGATGCCCAATCCGGTCTTCTCCTGGCTGGCCATGACATAAACCGAATCCGGTGCTTTGCGGCAATATCCGCCGAGCACATAATATGCGCCCTCCTCCAAATCATCCATACTCGTGATGCGCCGAAAAGTCTGCGCCGAAAGTGTCCCCGCTGCAAAACAGCCACACAACAGACAAAAAGCACACAAAAAACGTTTCGCATTTTTCATAATATCCCATCTCTTTAATCCCGTCCAAGCAAACGCCCGCCATGTATCACCGCCGAACTGTCCGCTATCGTAATCGTGTCATTCCCATCCGGCTCAGGAGTTGGTTCAGGATCGGGTGTCGGTTCCGGTTCTGGGTCGGGGTCGGGTGTCGGTTCTGGGTCAGGCTCCGGCTCAGGCGTCGGTTCCGGTTCTTCCATCTCGTCGCCACCATTCATCCATTCATAATCTTCCGCCCCTTTCAACCCGATGACCCGGAAATATTTCTTCACCAAGCCATATAACGCTACACGCCGCCCCAAGTTTTCCGGATTATCCGACAGATTCAGGTCATCCCTGAGATGAGAGCCTTTTTCCAATTCCACCGGCATGCAAACATCCACATCGGTCACCCCCGGAGCGTCCGCAATCAAAATATTGCTATTGCTCGCCTTTTCAGACGAAAACGAAGCCGAACTTATCGTAGTCCCCGTACAACTGCCCACAATATATCCGGCTACCCATGTTTCATAATCCGCTTCCAAGTCCACACCGTCGTAAATAGAAAAGATGTCGGACACCGTCGGCACGTCCACCTCTTCCGGAAGCGGATTTTCGTCCGCCCCCGGTGTCGTTTGTGAGCCATTGCCTCCATTCGGTTGCTCCGTTCCTTCAGGCTCTTCCGTAGGCAGTTCCACCTTTTGGCATGCCACGCTCCAAAGCAGCAAGAACATCCACACCAAACCCGTGCCCCGCTTGTGCCACCGTGCTTTCATTGCCCGTCACTCTTCGGTGATGACTTCCTTGAACCGCCTGAATTTGGTCTTCACGTTATGGGAATAGTAGAAATCATCCCACCATGCCCAAATATATATCAACACATCAAAAGCCAGCCACGCAGCCAACACCCATTGCCAAACCTCCATTTCCATAAGATTTAAAAATTTTTCTCTCCCGCAAAGATACGATTTTATCTTAAAGCGCACGACTTTAGCGAAAAAAAACTATCTTTGCAACACAATAAATATGCATATTCAAACATGGAAATCGTAAAAACAGCCATTGAAGGCGTAGTCGTCATTGAACCACGCCTGTTTAAAGACGAAAGAGGTTACTTTTTCGAATCTTTTTCCCAACGGGACTTCGACCGGCAGGTGCGCCCCGTCCGCTTCGTGCAAGACAACGAAAGCAAAAGCTCGTATGGTGTCCTGCGCGGCCTGCATTTCCAGAAGCCGCCCTTCGCCCAAAGCAAACTGGTGAGGGTCATCAAAGGCGCCGTATTGGATGTGGCCGTCGATATCCGCAAAGGTTCACCCACATTCGGGCAGCACGTGGCCGTAGAACTCACTGAGGACAACCATCGCCAGTTTTTCATCCCGCGCGGATTCGCGCACGGTTTCAGCGTACTCACACCTGAAGTCATCTTCCAATATAAATGCGACAATTTCTACGCCCCGCAAAGCGAAGGCGCCCTGGCATGGGACGACCCCGACCTTGGCATCGACTGGGGCATTCCCGCCGACAAAGTCATCTTGTCGGAAAAAGACAAGCACCATGCGCGGCTGAAAGACGCTGAATGGCTGTTCGACTACAACGAAGATTTATATCAATAACACATTTCATCTCCCAAACTTATGGATTTCAAGAGAAACATCATCGTCACCGGCGGCGCGGGCTTCATCGGAAGCCACGTGGTGCGCCTGTTCGTAAACAAATATCCGGAGTACCGCATCATCAACGTGGACAAACTGACCTACGCGGGCAACTTGGCCAACCTGAAAGACGTGGAAGACCGTCCGAATTATGTGTTCGTGAAGGCCGACATCTGCGATTTCGACAAGATGGCCGGACTGCTGTCGCAATACCACGTGGACGGCATCATCCACTTGGCCGCCGAAAGCCACGTGGACCGCTCCATCAAAGACCCGTTCACCTTTGCCCGCACCAACGTGCTGGGCACCCTCTCGCTGTTGCAAGCCGCCAAGAATTATTGGGAATCGCTTCCCGAAGGCTACGAAGGCAAACGCTTCTACCATATTTCCACCGACGAGGTGTATGGCGCATTGGAACTGACCCATCCCGAAGGCATCGAGCCGCCCTACACCACCACGGCCTCTTCCAACCAACATCATCTGGCATACGGCGAGGAGTTCTTCCACGAAACGACAAAATACAACCCGCACAGCCCCTATTCGGCCTCGAAGGCCAGCAGTGACCATTTCGTGCGGGCGTTCCACGACACCTACGGCATGCCAACCATCGTCACGAACTGTTCCAACAACTACGGCCCCTACCAGTTCCCCGAGAAACTGATTCCGCTGTTCATCAACAATATCCGCCACCGCAAACCGCTCCCTGTATATGGAAAAGGAGAAAACGTGCGCGACTGGCTCTATGTGGAAGACCACGCGCGGGCCATCGACCTCATCTTCCATCAAGGGAAAGTGGCCGACACCTACAACATCGGCGGATTCAACGAATGGAAGAACATCGACATCATCAAGGTGGTCATTAAGACCGTGGACCGCCTGCTCGGACGGCAAGAAGGCGAGGACATGGACTTGATTACCTACGTGACCGACCGCAAGGGGCACGACCTGCGCTATGCCATCGACTCCACCAAGCTGCAAAAGGAACTGGGATGGGAACCCAGCCTGCAGTTCGAGGAAGGCATCGAAAAGACCGTGCGCTGGTATCTCGACAACCAAGCATGGATGGACAACGTGACCAGCGGCGACTACCAGAAGTATTACGACAGCATGTACAAGAACCGCTAAACCCCGATTCGTTTATTACAACCTGTCGCCCCGCAACTCCCAAAAGGAAATGCGGGGCGACAAGTTTTATCCCCAATCCTGGCAGCGAGAAATCAGGATGTCATGAAATACTTGTGAAAACAGACAAATTGTTCCGTTTTGGCTAATTTTCGTGACGCGACTTTTGCGCAATCCGGCCCAAATAGCAGGTTTTTGCACGATTTTTTTGCACAAAACGGGGATTTTGTGCAATATTTTGTCGGATTCTTTTACTTTTTTGGCGGTCTGATGAGAAAATTCGGGACTCGGACGCGAAATTCCAAGCCCCGGAATTTTTTTTTCGGGGCTTGGAATTTTTTTTTCGGGGCCCGGATGAAAAGAAACCGGTGCAGAAACGTTTTCGCGGCGGCTTCGGGGGTGTTTTTCTTTCCTGTTGGAACTTTTTTCCGGACACGTTCCCCGTGTCATTTTGTCGGCGGAATCCCCCGGCGGGCTTTCCCGCCGGTCGGACTTCCGCGCCGGGAGTGCCTCGTGTTTTGTCAAAAGGGCAGGTTTGGAGGGGATTCCGCGACATTCTGATTTCCGTATGGCGCGTGTGGCTGCGTTCTTTCCGCGCCATCCCGGCCCGGCGGCCGAATACGCGAATCTCAGAAGGCGAAAATGAGCAAATTGTCAACGCCACCCGAAAGTATCATTTCGTCAATATAGGAGGTGCCGCATTCCTGCGTCACAATCGCAAGATAAGTCACTGACATACGCACTAGTGCGAGTATGTACAGCAAGAATGCCGCACCTCCTATTCTGCCGCGTGGAATTTGCCAACTTAGAGCAATTGGTTGCCAATTGCGCTGGATTACAAATTCATCACAGCAAGGTATTCGTTTTTTGGGGGAAAACGCATGGTTTCCCGCTGCTAAAACTCCTCTGCCTTGCAGGGGAGGTGGGACAGTTTTGTTGCCATCCGCATAGCAAACAAAACGGCCATTATGTCCGCCGCATGGCGCACAAAAGGGTCGTTGCGACCCCGCTCAGCTGCGGCTCACCTCCATGCCCTTTCCCGAAAGGCTCATTTCCACGAAACGCGCCCGGTCGTTCAAGGCTCCTTCCGAAAGGATGCGGCGTATCCGCAACGCGGCTTCTTCGTCCTTTGCCACCATATACAGGTAGCCTCCCCCTCCGGCACCGGGAAGCTTATAACCCAAGCAAAGGTCGTCCACCTTGCGGACGATGGCCGCGATAGCGGGGGGATTCGTCCCTGCATCCAAACGGCAGTTTTGCGTCCACGAACGCCTGACGAGCCGCCCCATTTCCTCGAAACAATCCCTTTGGATGGCATCGTACATGTCTAAGGCATGCGCCTTCATCCGGCCCAGCAAGTCGAGCCTTTCCGTCTCGTTCAGGAACATGCCTTTCACGATTTCCGCAAGAATGCTCTTGGCCGTGCGCGTGATGCCAGTATAATACAACAGGTGGCACGGACGATACTCGGGAGCGGTGAACACATGTTCCGGCAACCACCGGACCAAGGGCTTCTGATTGCTTCCCGGACGGGTCTGCAACAGCTTCGCCCCTTGCAGGATGCCGCCATACTGGTCTTGCCACCCCCCGCCGGTGGTCAGCAACTGCTCCAGCACCAACGTGCGGTTGCCAATCTCGTAACGGTCCCAGCCCAGCCCGCAAAAATCATTCAGCGCGCCCAGCACCGTAGAAGCCAAGATGGAGCTTGTGCCCAACCCCGAACCGGCGGGAATGGCCGACAGAAGCGTGATTTCAAGCCCCGTGCCGAACGCCTCCAACTGGCGTTCCAACGAATCATAGCGTTCCACACAGAAATCCGGATGGAATCCCGACAACACCAACGCGGCTTTCGGGATGGAAAACGGCGAGCCTACTTTCTGGAACGCGGAAAGTTCTTCATACGTGCGCACCACCTCCATCGCGCCCAAGTCGATGGAACGCATCACGACATGGCGTTCGCGACAAGGCTTGACATATACCTGCAAGGGAGGCTGCCCGTTCAGCTCAATGGAGATGTTCACCACGTTCCCGCCTTCCATCAGGCTGTAAGGGGGCGTGTCTGTCCATCCCCCGGCCAGGTCGATGCGCACCGGGCTTCGCCCCCACACTATCTGATCGGCATAGACGGAAAGGCGTGGCGACTGCCGACGCTCCAACGTCGTTTCGGTCAGCATCCTGCGCATCAGCCCGAAAGCCCGGTCTTCGCAATCCGTCCCGTCCTGCCCCTTCAGCGTAGCCACCCGCGCCCGGAACATCGCGTCGCTGATGCGCGTCAGGCCGCCGGTATCTTCCGGCAACTCGGCGGGCAGAGCCAAGCCATGCGCGGCATAGGCATGCGCCACCTCGTCCAAATTCAACTGGTAAAACACGCTATGGGCATGATGGGCCGCCAATTGCGGCAAGTTCTTCAGGCGGAACGCCTCGCGCTGGGCCGTCAGTCTCCGCAAGTTGGCTTCGGCCGACAATTCGTCGGCTGACAATTTGCGGGCTTGCCGCCAGACGCGGGCACCAGCCTCGCAGTCCGGTTCCGTTGTCATCCAACGCAACACAACACCCAACTCTTCCACGTCCCTGCACAACGGAAACAACCGCGCGGCCTGCAAGTCATGGCTCCCTTCTATCGCTTCGGGCGACAGGCCACGAAGCCGCAACCATTCCCCTGCGGGAATGCCTTGGTAGGTCACCGCCGCGTCATGCAGATTTCCCTTGAAAGCGTCGCTGAACCCATATGGACGAGCCGCGAAGGCCGACTCGCCCACCGGCACCACGTCAACGCACGTACCTTCTTCCAGGCGCAGCTCCCAGCGGTTCTCCGGCACCCCGGTAATGATATTGCGGCTGGCCAACGTCCATCCCCGCGCCACAAAACTGTTTTCAATCCACAACTCGGAATTTTCAGGCCGCAAAGCCACCTCCACCTCGGCATTCTGCACGAACATCGCCGGATGGGGCTTCACCTTGCGGTGCATGATTTCCCGCTGGTCAGTCACGATGTTCTGCACCGCCAGCGTGGAAGAAATCATCTCACGGCTAGTGCCATAATGATAAAAGCTTCCGCCCTCCAAAGGCAGGATGGCCACTGTCAAGCGGTTCAACTCATCGTCCTCCACCTTGGGAGAGTCGCCCAATGCCAGTCCGAACTCCGAATACATGTCATAGAAGGACAGGCTGCCGTCCCCGGCCTTCGCCCGCTTCGCCATCAAGTCCACCGCCCGGTCGCTCAGCAACCAGATGCCGATGTCCATCAGGAACAAATAGCCACGCTGCATCAGTTCCGAGATGTCCTCCACGGCAGGTTTCTGCCACATGAAAGCCAGCCTGTCCGGTGTGCGGCGGTCTGACACGAACACACCATGGTTCTTGGCCAAGGCAGGCTCTACCCACAAGCCGTAACAAACCACGTCGGCTTCCGGAATGTCCTGCAGGGGCTTGTCCGTGCGGATATACACGTCACCGCTGGCGACCAACGTATGCAAAGACTCCGGCGCACGCTCCATGATTTCCTCATACAACGGAAGCTGCAACGACAACAGGTTTTGCGAGAGACGTTGCCCGCGCTTCCAGCGGAACACCGGCACAGGGGTCAGAATCTTGCCCGACGGGGCATAGGCCGGCAGACGGCGGCTTTGTCCGCCCGCATGCAACAGGATGCGTTTCTCCCGCCCCAACCAAACGGCAAAGGGCATGTCACCATGCCCTTCCGCTTCCTTACAAGCCTCCAAAAGCCATGCCGTCCCCCCACCGGAGCCCAACTTGTGCCCTATAGGGTCTGACGTGCAAAACCACTCGCCGTGTCCCGCATGCGTGATGTCATGAAAACAATCCACCAAGTTCGGCGGCAGTGACAACAATTTCTTCATGTGGCTCAAATCGTTTGGTGGTTGATGCAAATTCCTTTCAGATACCATTCATACAAGCGATGAATGCCCTCGTCGATTTCCACCTTGTGCTGCCAACCCAGCCGGTGAAGCTTGCTCACATCGGTCAGTTTGCGCATCGTGCCATCGGGTTTAGAGGCATCCCAGCGCAACTCGCCCTTGAAACCGATTTCCTCCATGATTTTCCCGGCTACCTCGCGGATGGACAGTTCCTTCCCCGTCCCCACGTTGATGTGGCAGTTCCGGATTTCCTTTTCACCGGGGGCGTAGGTGTCCTTGAAGTCCACGTTCAACAGCACATGGACACTCGCGTCCGCCATTTCCTCGCTCCACAGGAACTCGCGCAACGGCGTACCCGTGCCCCACAGGGTCACGGCCTCGGGCGTGATGCCGTAATGTGCCAGCACCGACAGGATTTCCTTCTCGTCCGAACCGCCATCCACCACGGTTTTCACCCCGTCGCGCACCATGCTCACCGGGCGCAGGCCGATGTCCTTGCGCACCGCCTCCCAGTCGCCCTCGTTCAGGCACTTGGCCAGGTGTATCTTGCGAATCATGGCGGGCAGCACGTGGCTGTTTTCCAAGTGGAAGTTGTCGTTCGGCCCGTAGAGGTTCGTCGGCATCACGGCGATATAATTCGTTCCGTACTGCAGGTTGAAGCTCTCGCACATCTTCAGCCCCGCGATTTTCGCGATGGCGTAAGGCTCGTTCGTGTATTCCAGCGGCGAGGTCAGCAAGCACTCCTCCTTCATGGGCTGAGGGGCCTCGCGCGGATAAATGCACGTGCTGCCCAGGAAAAGCAACTTCTTCACCCCGTGGCGGAAACTCTCTCCAATGACGTTTTGCTGAATCTGCAGGTTCTGGTAAATGAAATCAGCACGATACTGCAGGTTGGCCATGATGCCGCCCACGTGAGCCGCCGCCAGCACCACCGCGTCCGGACGCTCCGCATCGAAAAAAGCCTTCACCGCCGCGCCGTCCAGCAAATCCAGTTCCTTGTGGGAGCGGCCCACCAGATTCGCATAGCCGCGCTGCATCAAGTTATTCCAAATGGCGGAGCCTACCAACCCATGGTGGCCCGCCACATATATCTTCGCTGTCTTGTCCAACATAGGCTTATTCCTTGTCCAACTGCGCTTTCAGGTGCAGTTTCTTCACAAACTTCATGTCGTGTTCCACCATGAGCTTCACCAGTTCGGGGAACGTGGTCTTCGTCGGATTCCAGCCCAACAGCGTCTTAGCCTTCGTCGGGTCGCCCAGCAGCTGCTCCACCTCGCACGGGCGGAAATATTTCGGATCGACCTCCACCAACACGCGACCCGTGGCCTTGTCAACACCCTTCTCGTCCACGCCGCTGCCCTGCCATTCCAACTCAACGCCCAGGTACTGGAAGGCCAGTGTGCAGAACTCGCGCACGGTATGCATCTCGCCCGTGGCAATCACGAAGTCCTCGGGAGTCTCATGCTGAAGGATGAGCCACATGCACTCCACGTAGTCCTTCGCATAGCCCCAGTCGCGGCGCGCGTCCAAGTTGCCCAAGTAGAGTTTGTCTTGGAATCCCTGCACGATGCGGGCCGCAGCCAGCGTAATCTTGCGCGTCACGAACGTCTCGCCGCGCCGTTCGCTCTCGTGGTTGAACAAGATTCCGTTCACCGCGAACATCCCGTAGCTCTCCCGATAGTTCTTCGTAATCCAAAAGCCATACTGCTTGGCTACGCCGTACGGTGAACGGGGATAGAAAGGCGTCGTCTCCTTCTGTGGCACTTCCTGCACCTTTCCGAACAATTCCGACGTGGAAGCCTGGTAAATCCGGCAGGTCTTCTCCAACCCGCAAATGCGAACGGCCTCCAGCAGCCGCAACGTGCCCACGGCATCGGCTTCGGCCGTATATTCCGGCACGTCGAACGACACCTTCACGTGGCTTTGGGCCGCCAAGTTATAAATCTCTGTCGGGTGGATGTCACTGATGATACGGATGAGCGAACTGCTGTCCGTCATGTCTCCCCAGTGAAGTTCCACCAGTCGGCTCTTCTTCATGTCGCGCACCCATTCGTCCAAATACAAATGCTCGATGCGCGCCGTATTGAACGAGGACGAACGGCGCATGATGCCATGCACCTCATATCCCTTTTCAATCAAAAATTCCGCTAGGAAAGAACCGTCCTGTCCCGTAATACCCGTGATTAATGCTACTTTTCTCATTGATATACCTATTTATGCTTGAATAACTGCGGCAAAGTTATAACTTTTCCTGCAAACAAGCCGTTATTTTCATTAAAATATGATTCCTGCAATCAAATAAAAATCAAAACGCCGGCATCCATCCGCAAAATCAAGGAACTGTTTCCAGGCTTGTCATGCCGCAAAAACAAATCCTGCTAACATCATTTTCGCGCCCATTCTTTCCGTCCATAAAAAGAAACCGCCAGCAATCCGCCAAAAAGCTTTCTTTTCCGGCCAAAAACACTTAACTTCGCAACTTGAATCAACACACATCGCGACAAAAATGACCTACCAATTCAACATTCAACTCAAAGGCATCACCAAGCCACCCGTGTGGCGGCGTGTGCTGGTGCCGGACACATACGATTTCCTCGACAAGTTTTCACGACAAAAGACAATAGGCGCCAGTAAGACAAAATTGAAATCCTTTTTCACAGACCGCGCCATACAAAAGATGTGCTACATATACGATTTCGGAGACAATTGGACGCACATCATCACATTGGAAGACGTGCTTGAAAAACAAAGGGAAAAAGCCGACTGCGCGACCGGAAATGGAGCCTGCCCGCCTAGCTGTCCTGTGAATTTTGCGCGACAATAGCTTCTATTACACAAATCACCCACAATATCTCCCATGATCCACGGACACGGCGATGACATCGGCTTCAACAACCACCCCATCCGGCTCAACTTCAGTAGCAACGCGCACCACCCCGCACGGCTCAATGAGCTTTTCGACCACCTGAACAGCTGCTGGAAGAATGTATGCTCTTATCCCGAACCTCTTCCGGAAACCGCCGAGCGCATCTTGGCCGACGCCCTGCACGTCAGCGCGGAAGAAGTATGCCTAACCAACGGCGCGACCGAAGCCATCTATCTCGCGGCACAGGCATTCGCCGGGAGATGTTCCTACATTCTGGCACCCACGTTTGCGGAATATGCCGACGCCTGCCGGCTGCATCGGCATAAAGTGAAATACCTCTACACCCCTGCCCGCCTGCCGGAAGACGCGGACATCGCATGGATATGCAACCCCAACAACCCGACAGGCGAAGTCATCCCGTATGCCGACATGGCGCGCTTGGTGCAAAGCCACCCGCACACGCTCTTTCTTATCGACCAAAGCTACGAAGACTTCACGAAAGAACGGCTCTTCACCACACGGGAAACTACCACACTGCCCAACGTCATCCTGCTTCATTCCATGACCAAACGCTATGGCATCCCCGGATTGCGCGTAGGCTACCTCACCGCCCGTCCGGAGCTGGCCACATGCATCCGCCGTGTCAGGATGCCTTGGTCGGTGAACGCCTTGGCCATGGAAGCGGCCATCTTTCTGACCCGGCACGAAGCCGCGTTTCGCCCCGACACGGACAGCCTGCTGGCAGAACGCGCCCGCGTGGCGCAACAGTTGGAAGAGCGTGGCCTTGCCGAGGTGTGGCCGGGCAAGACCCACTTCCTGCTCGCACGGCTCCGCATGGGAAAGGCTTCTGCACTAAAAGAATACTTGGCCGCACATCAGGGCATGCTCATCCGCGACGCGAGCAACTTCGAAGGGTTGGACGACCGTTATTTCCGCATCGCCATACAGTCGCGGGAAGCAGACGACTGCTTGCTCAATGCCATTCATGAATGGATTTTTGAAGAATAAAAATGAACTTGAACTGTTTGCCTTTATTGACCGGATGGACTTTGGACAAATGGCTGGGCGACCCATCGCGCCTGCCCCATCCCGTTGTGGCTTTCGGCCACTGGATTAGTTTCTTCGAACACCGCCTCAACCACGGGCGGCACCGCCGCGCCAAAGGCACATGCCTCACCCTCGTTTCGGTTTGCGGCGTTTTCCTCCTCACATGGGCGATTCTCGCCGCGTTGGGGAGGTTGTGCGCCGCATGGCCGGCGGGAGGAGCCTACGCCTATTCCTTCATGACGGGCATCATGGTGTTCTACTGCCTGGCCGGCACGACCCTCATCCGCGAAGTGCGGCAAGTGTTCCGCGCCGCCGACCGGTCTCTGGAGGAAGGACGCCGGCAAGTGAGCCGCATCGTGGGGCGTGACACGGCAAGACTCAGCGACAAGGAAGTACGCACAGCCGCATTGGAAACCTTGGCCGAGAATCTCAGCGACGGGGTCATCGCCCCGCTTTTTTGGCTCTACCTCCTCGGCCTGCCTGGCATGCTGGCCTATAAAATGATTAACACGCTGGATTCCATGATCGGCTACCGCACGGAACGTTACCAGGATTTCGGATGCACGGCCGCACGATTGGATGACGCGGCAAACTATCTCCCCGCGCGGCTCACCGCCCTCATCATGGCCGTAGCCGCCCAGTTGCCTCATCGCGGGCTCAAGACTTCGCGCGGACTGAAAGACGAGTTGCGTTTCATCCTGCGCTACGGGCGTTGCCATGCCAGCCCCAACTCCGGTTATCCCGAAGCCGCCCTGGCCGGCATTCTCGACTGCCGCTTCGGAGGCACACACAACTATTTCGGGCAAAGCGTTGCCAAGCCTTATATCGGCTACCACGACCGCCCACTTCGCACGGAAGACATGCAACTGGCCGTATCGGTCAACCAATGGACGGAACTGCTCATGGTAGCTGGCAGTGTCCTCCTATCTTTCCTCTGACAGGATGCGGTAAATCGCGGCCATATCCAAGTAACGGCGCAGATGACCGGCCAAAAGGTCGTATTGCCGTTCCTTGAAAACGACATAATCTTCCGTGTCCCCACCCGCCACATTACCCAAATAGGGAGCCAACATGAAAGGATGCAGTTTTTTCATGAATGAATATTTTCCCGCAAAGTTACATGTTTTTTTTGCATCGGACATATAAAGAAATCCCCGTGGAAGTCCGAAAACCTCCACGGGGACATACCCTTATTCAAAAGCCCTTGCCAGAGACGGGCTTATTTGATTTCAATCATCCGGTTGACTTTGGCCTTTTCCTCGGGTGTGCGTTTCGGCAGGTCTATCGTCAACACGCCATCGTTCACGCTGGCCGCAATCTTGTCCTTATCGACATCTTCCGGCAAAACGAGCGTCTGTTCGAACTGAGTGTAAGAAAATTCTTGGCGCAAATAACGCTTGTTCTTCTTGTCCTCGTCTTTCTTCTCGTCCTTCTTCTCCATCGCGATGGTCAACTCGTTGTCCTCGCCCACATGAATCGTGAAGTCTTCCTTCTTCATGCCGGGGGCTGCAATTTCAACCTTGTAGTCCGTATCGCTTTCAATGACATTGATTGCGGGGGCGGTGGCGTTTGCCTTTACCAACCAATCGTTGTCGAAGAAATCATTAAACAAACTCGGCAACCAGTTCTGACCATTGTACTTTCTAATAGCTGACATAGTTCTAATCTCCTATCCTTTAAGTTATACATTCATTTTGTTTCCCGGGCGGTGCTTCCTTCCGGTCGCCCCGTCCGCTTGAATAAAGTACAAACGCCGTACCGCCAGGACGCGGGATTGCCTGCGAATTAATCTTTCGAAACCTTTTTAAGCCTGAGGCGCGTTTTTTTAAGTTCATGCAAACTATTTTTGCTTACAAAACAGCCATCGTGCGACATGCTGGCAAACAAAACGACAAATTGGCAGGATTCTTCCGGGATGTTTGACGCGGGAGTCCCATTGCGGGGAGATTCCGCAGCAAGGACGGCATGGCAGGAAATGTGCCACAAAGGACGCGGCCCGGTGAACAATGCCACCGGGCCGCCGTAAAGACTACTTGAGGATAAACTTCTTCGTTTCCTCCATCGTGCCGGAAACCAGCCTCAGCAGATACATGCCGCCCGGGAATGCATCGCACGGGATACCGATTTCGGCTTCCATGGTTTTCTCCGCATGCACCATCCGCCCGTTGAGGTCATATACGGCCACCTTCACGCCGCCCGGTACGCCGGTCGGAAGATTCCGCACGTACAACATGCCGCCCGACAAACTGACCTGCACCTCGCTTGTCTCGCTTACGGCCTCTTCGATGTCCGTCAGGTCGCCGGCCTGGATTTCCATGTCCGCATACACGCCGGAGCCGTCTATCGCCGAAGCCCGCACGGTCACCTTACCATTCGCGTCCCCGACCAGCGTGACGAAACCGTCTTGGTCAACTTCCGCGATGCCGCTTCCGTCCACGATGCTCCAGTTCACTTTCCGGAACGTGGCGTTCAGCGGATATACGTCGGCCACCATCTGGAGCCCGCCTTCAGGACGCGGTGTGCCCAAGAGGGCGATGCCCTCGGCCAGGACAAGCTCGGACGCGGTCTCCGTGCTGGCCACATTGGAACGGACTGCCCCGCCGGCACGCGCCGCCCGCCTTCCCGCAGCGGCGGCCGCCCCGCCATAAAGACAGTTGAAATCCAACGCATAATAGAGGATGCCGCCCGGGGCTTCACCGTCCGTGTAAGAAGTCAGGCTGCCCGCCACCTCAGCGATGACCGCCAAGTTTTCGGGCGATGTGCCGCGCAGGATGCGGTAGGTCCTCACCGTGGCGCCTTCGTAGGCGTTCCACACCAAGTTCCAGCTGTTGCCCGCGCCCTTGTTGAGCATGACATGCACACCCTTGTGGGGAGTCCCGCAAGCGGTTTCCGTGCCGTCCGTGCCCACGGCGGAGAGACGGTAGCGCGAGGCGCAGGTCTGCGGGTCGGAAGCCATGTCCGTGTAGCTCGTCTGCGACACCGGCACGGAGGCCACCCACCTGAAATCGCCGTAGCTGCTTCCTTCCTTATATATATTGACGTGGGACACGATGTCCGAGAGTCCGGCCCCGTATGTCCATGCCACGGCATATTTTCCCGTTGCCGCATCGGCCGTCACCGACCGCAGCTTGAGTGCCCCGAGGGCGTCGCACACGGTCACGGGCGCATCGAAGCCTGCCGTCGCGCCGGAAGCCTCCACCACGAGGCGCAGCACGTATTCGCCCGCCTTGTCGAACACGGCGGTGGCACGTCCTGCCCCGTTGTCGGCCAACGAGATGCCTTGGTCGGCAAGTGGGCGGAACGACCCGCCGTCCTTGCTGGCCGTCCAGGTGCAGGCGTAACCGCCTTCGGGCAACGTCACGGGCACTTCCGCTGTGGCAAGCACCTGCCGGCTTATCGCAAATGCCGCGCTGAGGGCAGGCTTCACAAGGACATCAGCCGTGGCCGTCGTGCCGCCGTAAGTGACCGACACCCGCTTGCGCCCTTCCGTGTCCCACGCCACGGAATAAGAGCCGTCGCCCTGTGCCACGGCCTTGCCGCCGTTCCAATCCCATGCCAGGGACGAGGCCTCTCCGTTGCCGATGTAGCGGACTGTGGCCGGGCTTCCGGCATACACCTCCGTCGGCACTTCCATCTGCGGCGAAGCCTCCACCGTCATCACGAAAGGTTCGGAGAAAGCCGAGGCGGTGCCCCATCCGTCAATGGCCTGCACCTGCACCTCATACACGCCGGCCGGAATAGCCGACACAGGTATCGGGAAGGTGGTCGCCATCGGGTAATAGGTCTGAGGCTGGACGGCCGCATCTGCCTCCAGGCCGTTCATGGGCGAGATGATGTAGGCACCCGCGCCTGTCGCGCCTTGCTTTTTCACGCTCACGTTGTAGCGCAGATGGGCCGACGGGGTCTCGTTGTCCTTGGCTGCGTCCCACTGCAGGGTCACGAACGAGGCGTTCTGCGAGAAACGGATGTTTTGCGGGGCTTCGGGGCGCGAATTGCCCACCGTGCTGCGGTTCTTCACGAACCCATCATAATAGCCGTTTTCCATCATGTCGGGCACACCGTCTCCGTCAAGATCAACGGTAGCCAACAACTCCCCAAAATTGTAGCCGCTATTTTCGAGAACCAACTTGTACTCCCAATGGTCGTAAAGGTAAAGGATGTAAACGTCCTTGCTATAATACGCCCCTTCGGCCTCTATGGCGAAGTCCATTCGCCCGTTGTTGTCAAAGTCCATGCAATGCACCAGGCGCGTGTCGCGCATGTAGTCCGGAAGCGTCAGGCTGACCATCCGGTCGAACACCTCGTTGCGGTTGTTGAGCAGCACGACGAGGGTGCGGTCGTTCGCCAGCAGCACGATGTCGAGGTAGCCGTCGTTGTCCATGTCCGTCAAAGCCGAGATGTCGAACGAGCCGCCGGGATTCAAGTCCGGCACGTTCATCGGGATTTCCATCCTGGTGAACGTCCCGTCACCGTTGCCGCGGGCATAGACCAGGGCATACGCCTCATCGGCTTCGCATACATCCCGCACAATGTCGCAGAAGCCATCCTTGTCCACATCGGCCAGATAACCGCCGCCGACTCCCGTCTCTATCTTTGTGAAATCAAGGTCATTTCCTGCGTTCAAACAGTATGTATTGGCAAAATAATCACTATGGTAATATGTATCCATGAATCCGTCGTGATTGAAGTCCACCATGCCACTTATATCTTCGCGCATGCTCTTCCCTTCATGGCTTTCAAGCGCCAATACCTTGTCGCCTTCATTGATGTAATGGTAGATGTAACCGTTTGCGGCATTGAAGGGCAATATCACATCCGCCCATCCGTCCTTGTTCACGTCCGTGACCAAAAGCCCACGATGGTATTTAGGCGAGAACGTCAGGTTCGTATTGTAGATTTTCTTCAACTTGGTATAGTTTCCTTTCCCGTCGCTTTCATACACGCCGTTGCTGGTCAACAGTTCCGGCAAGCCATCGTTGTCCATATCCATAAAGCCCGTCACGGTGTTTTTGTCTAGGCCCAAGTCTCCTTCCGTCAGCTTGTTGGCCGCGATGGACACCTGTTGGTCGGCCACCGAGACGTTGCCGTCCCCGTCGGTCACGCTGAGCGCGACGCGCTTGTCGCCCGGGGTGTCGAACACGATGCCATACACCGTCTCGTCCGCATTCTGCGACACGACCCTCGCGCCGTCCAAGTCCCATTGGTAAACCAGTCCGGCCACACGTCCCGCCGTGAGCGACAGCGTGAGCGTGTCGGCCACGGTCCGGCTGCCCATAAGGCGGAAGGCCGCCGACGGCCGGGCTTTCTCAAACACCGCCTCGTCCGACCAGGCCGACCCGCGATGCGCCGGGTCGATGGCCTGCACGGCAATGTAGTATTTGCCCGCCTGCCAGCCCGAGGCGTTGATAATCCGGTCCAGCTCATGCCCCATGTTGCCGTCCTGCAGGTTGAGCCTGCGCCCGTCTGCACCGGCGTGGGCATAGAAGATGTCGCCCTTGCCGGGCCCGCTGCCCACGCGCAGCGCATAGGTGAGGTCGGCGGGCGACGACTCGGTGTCGCTGCCCTGCGCCCAGTTCACCTTCAGCAGCCCGCTCTCCGCCTCGTAGAGGAACGAAGGCTTTGCCGGTTTCGCCGGAGCCTGGTTCGCGCGCGCTTCCGGCAACAAGTCCTTGATGGCATATATCTCCACGGCCGTGGAGGTTTGCTCCCGCTTTCCATCAAAATAAGAGAATCCAAACCTTGTCAGCAAATCATAGTACCCGTCGCCGTCGAAGTCCGCCGTCTCTATTTCAAGTTTTAGCGGATAACTTGAATTCTCCACGAGCCTCCGCTCCAGCCGGACGAGCGGCTCGGGGCGCAGCCCGAACTGATATTTGCCGTCGGCCTCCAGCAGCAACACGTCGTGGTATTCCGACACCTTATCCGACTCGGAGTAAGTGGCAAGCACCTCATAATAGCCGTCGCCGTCAATGTCCGCACACGCCTTGAAGTCGAGCATCTCGTCATATGCCGCCTCGTGCATCTTGAACCGCCCCGTGCCGTCGTTCTCCATCACGACGAGGAATGCCGCCCCGTTGGAATCCAGATAACTGAAAGGCAGCAGGATGTCCACATCGCCGTCCTTGTCCAGGTCGCAGCACCAGATGCGCTGGTCCATGCTCAGGTTGCGGAGCAGCTCCTGCACTTCCTCCGTGCCGTCGGCCCGGCGAACATGGGCCGAAACCGTCTTGGTGTCCGGCTCATACACGACATAATCCTGGCGCATGTCGCCGTTCAGGTCGCGGAAATAGATGGCGCCGCCCATCGGCAAGGACACATACTTGTCCTCGGCCACGTAAACCAGGATGCTCCCGGTCCCGGTGTCCACGATGTCGGGCAGCCCGTCCTTGTTGAAGTCGATGTTGCTGGCCTGACCGCCCAAGTTGCCGCCATAGCTCCCGGCACCACCGATGAACATGTCGCTCCCGCTCAGGAACGCATCGCCGAAGGTGGACGAAATGATGCCGCTCGGGCGTTCGGCCACCCGCCATTCCTCGCTCACCTTGTCGCGGTTGAGGTATTCCTCCTGCGTGTAGGTCTTGTAATCCTGCATGCGGAACGAGCCGTCCACGATTTGGATGGCCACCCGGTTTGTCTTGGGGAGCAGGAAGTCCGTCAGCCCGTCGTTGTTGTAGTCGCAGGGGATGACGGGATCATTGCCTTCTACGAGCTGTTCCGTCATGAGCAGGTTGCCCTCTTCGTCGTAGGTGTAAACCGCTTCACCATTCACCAAGAAATCCATCCCCCGGTCGTTGTTCACGTTGTAGGGCCACATCTCATACACGCCCTGCAAGGCCGTCAACTGCGCCAGCGCGCCGTTCACATACTTATAAATACCTCCTTCAGAGCAAAACTCCATCTGCCCGTCCCCGTCGTTGTCAAACCAACAGGACAGGTCGAATTGCATGACATCGTTTGACGCCAATGTCCGGACATGGAAATTGCTGATGGAGATGCTTCCGGCCTTCCCGCCTTTGTAAACCGCCCGGAAGCCGGGAATGAAACGCGAGGCACTGAAATCAAGTTCCATGGCCACCTCTCCGTTCACAGGGGCAATGGCCTCATATTCCGTCCCGTTGTCCGTGAAATACAGTTCCACGTTGTCCCACGACGTGGCCGACACGTCAAACGTCACGCCCACCTTCGTTGCCCGCTGGATGTCGGGCAGTTGGACATAAGCCGTCTGTCCGGCCACATATTCGCCTCCCGGCACGGTGTATGTGCCGTCCTCCTCTTCAGTCCATTCCACCATGGTCTCCACGCTGTTGATGAGCAAGGAATTGATGGTTGTTGCTCCCCAAAAATTCGACAGCGACAGCGACTTGACTTCTTTGGGGAACGTGATGGAGAAACTTTTCATGTCTGCGTCCAGCACGCTGAAATCTTCGAAAATGACATCCCCTGTTTCCCCATATCCTATGACAGACAGGATGTTGCTAGAGACAGCACTTGCTTCTATCACAAGAGTGCCCGCAACGCCCGGAATATCCAACTGCGGCGATTGTAAATCCATCTCGGATGCTTGTATTACCGGCCCGGACGTGCTCCATCCGCCTCCATCACAGGACAATTCCCAGCCGGAGGCATTCGGTGTCAGCACATAGGGGAACGTGTCGATGACCGGCTGCTCGTAAATCCGGAAGTTCCTGAATGCAGTTCTCCCGTCACATCTGAATCGCGCGACACGCTTGTCCAGCACCACTTTGTCATTCGAAGCACCATATGAAGCCACCGTGTTCCCGTTCCCGTCAAGCGCATACAGTGTCCCCGAAATAGAAACTTCCAACAGCGGGGATGCCAGCGAGGAAAAGTCGAACACCGGCGAATAAGTATCTCCCGCCCTAATGGTGGTGCCTTCAAGCCCGAAACTCCCGTCCTCGTCCGTCTGCCATTCGGCATTCTCACCCAAAGTCCAGGCACCGCAGTTCTCCGCCGTGAGCACATAGGGGAACACATCGATGATGTCCGAACCGCCATTCTGAATCCCCACGTCCGTAAAATACCCGTCCGTGAAGTGCAACCGCACAATGCGTTTGTCCAACATGAGAACCTGTGCCCCGGATTGATTATAACCAATCCCGCTCCGGAGCAAGGTGTCTCCCGCCGCATCAAGCCCATACACCGTGCCATAGCCATCGAAGGTGAGCACAGGACGCTCCAAGCCGGACAAGTCCAGCAAAGGCGACTCCACAAGATTAGACGCATGGTCGTCCCAGAAACTGAAGTTGAAGCCCTCGGTGGTCGTCGCTGTGCCCCAGTGTACATAGCCGTTCACAATCCACTCCTGGCTGTTGTCCGCAGCCAGCGTGTAAGGGAAGCGGCTGATGGCGGCCCCGGCCTTTCGCTCGCGGATGGTAAACCCACGAAGCCAACTCTCATGCTCGGACATGCCATATTCGTCCTTGTCATCCGTTCCCTCCAAGCGGAACTGCACGATGCGCTTGTCCAAATCCATGGCCACGCTAAAACCCCAATTGGTGTATTCCAACTGCCCGATTTCCTTCCGCATCAGTTCCTTGCCGTCCTGGTCAAGCCCCAGCACTGTGACATTGTATCCTCTAAAGCAAAGCATCGGCGCGTCGTAGCCCGACAAGTCGAAGATAGGGGAATAAGTATAGGTGCATCTTTCTTCTTCAGGAAGATATGTCATATAATACATATCATAATTTTCCAAAGAGCGATAAAAGCTGAAATCATTCCCGGTACGCCACGAGGCATCTAACCCCAAAACCCATTGTCCGCTGTTGGCCTCCGTCAGCGCATAAGGTTTGTCGGCGACCTTTTCTTGCCGCACGACCCTGAAATTCCGCAGATACTTCTCCTCGCCATCCGGACGGGTGACCACACGGAACCGCACAATGCGCCGGTCAATCAGTTCGCGCAAACCGCCATCCAATGCGTCCTCGTAGGGCTGAAACAACGGAAGCTCGTACTTCGCCACCTCGTCTCCGTTCCGGTCAAGGCCACAAAGCGTCACACCTAGCCCAGAGGCTTCCAGCACCGGCTGATAGGTTTCCGACGAAAAGTCGAACTCCGGGGTATAAGCCTCTCCGTCCGTATAGTCTTCCCACCTCAGCCCGAAGCTGTCAAACTCTTCCTGGGTCTCTCCCCACGCCGAATAGTCGTCCAGCGTCCACTCGGAAGCGTTTTCCATACTAAGCTCGTAAAGAATTCCGCCTCCCGTCTGCCCCCGCGAGGGCATGAGGCCGGCCAGCCCCCACAAGGGAATCAGCACCAACCACACCTTTAAAATCCTTTCCATATATTAAAAGAAGATTTGATGCCTGCCAGCCCCCGGCAGACAAGTTATGCATTCCCGGGAAGAGGGCTGGAAACAAAACCACACACACGGCCCGTCCCCGTACATCCCGGACATTATTTCCACGCAAAAAGGAGATAAGGTTAACGCAGAAACATCTGCCTCCCACATTCATTTTTACAAAATTATAAATAAATGCTATTTTACCCCCTCCCTGTTAGTTAAAAGAGGTTAACGGATAAAGAAGTACATTCTCTCCCCGCTGCGACGGAAGCAAAAAGCATCATGGAGGGTGTAGCAAAATAAACTCCTCCGCCTTGTAGGGGAGGAGTTTATTTTGATACACCCTCATACTCGCATTGTTGCGTATGTCGGTGACCTGTCTTGCGATTGTGCGGCAGGAATGCCGCACCTCCTACAAAAATCAGAATGTCACGAAATTCCTGTGAAAATAGACAAATTATTCTGTTTCGCGCGATTTTCGTGACGCGACTTTTGTGCAATCCGGCCCAAATAGCAGATTTTTGCGCGACTTTTTTGCACAAAACGGGGCTTTTGTGCAAGATTTTGTCAGAGCAATTTACTTTTTGGACGGTCTG
>CALUFQ010000036.1 GCA_944319925.1 uncultured Paraprevotella sp. | reverse complement strand
CAGAACTCCTGCATGAACAACGACATTCCGTATTACAGCACCATCAGCCGCGAGAGCATCGTGAAGCGCATCAAGCGTTACGCCGGCGAGACCTACTCCTTCGAGGAGTTCGTGGCCAACGACAAGCGCGAGGCCGGCGTCATGACGCGCAGCTACGTGGACATCAGCGGACGAAGCATCCACAACTACCAGATGCCGCCGCAAATCCACAAGGGCAGCCCGTTGAAAGGGAAAAGGCGGTGAGTTGGAACAAACAAGGTCGGACAACCTCTAAAACATAAAAAAGATGAAAAAACAGATAATAACCTGCGCAACTTTTGCGTTAATCATCATGGGATTTCCGGCATGCGACCAGGAAAACGACATGCCGGCCACGCCTGCGGCACCGGCCGACGCGCGGCACACGCCCATGACGTTCAACGTCGTGCACCCGGCGCAGCGCAAACGGGTAACGGGCGACGCTTTTGAAAACGGCGACCGGGTGGGACTCTTTGTCCACGCCGCAAACGAGCCGCTGGAAATCGGGGGCAACCTGGCGAACAACGAGCCGCTCACGTGCGGCGGCGACGGGACATGGACGGCCTCGCGCACCCTGTATTGGGACGACGGCACGTTCAACGCCTGCGCCTACTATCCCTACACGACACCGGTCAGCTCCATCGAAGACCTGCCTTTCAGCGTCAGCACAGACCAGAATGCGGCCGACGGGGAGATGGACGGCTATGAGGCCAGTGACTTCCTCTATGCCCGGACGGAAGGCGTGAGCGCGTCCGACGCGCCCGTCACCCTGACGTTCCGCCACATCATGAGCAAGCTCACGATACGCCTCATCAAGGGCGAGGACTTCGAGGGCGACATGCCCACCGACGCGGAAGTCTATGTACACAACACCGTGCCCGAGGCCACCATCGACCTCAGCGCGGGTGTCGCCACACGCTATGTGCGCGGCAACCGCGCCACCCTCACGGCCCGGCAGGAGAGCGACTTCGTGTTCTCAGCCATCGTCGTGCCCCAGCGCGTGGAAAACCGCA
Organism: uncultured Paraprevotella sp.; assembly: GCA_944319925.1. Lineage (GTDB taxonomy): Bacteria > Bacteroidota > Bacteroidia > Bacteroidales > Bacteroidaceae > Paraprevotella. The sequence goes on along the minus strand of CALUFQ010000036.1, from coordinate 31,385 downwards.
TGCCGCTAATCGAAGTCATCATGAAAGGGGTGTCCTACGTGTTCGAGAGCACGTTCCAGTTCAAGCCCGGCGTGGAGCACCTGGTGAACATGGTCATCTCAGACAACCCGGACCAAGTGAAGATAGAAGTGGGAGGCGAGATACAGGACTGGCAATAAAACAAAAGGATGAAAACGGCAATATACGTCTTATCCGTATTGATACTGGTACTCGGGGGCGTGGCGGCAGCCTTATGGCTGACACCCGCCCCCGGTGTCGGATGGCATGAAACGCGCTACGGGCTGCACGAAGGCCGCGAGCTGGTGAGGCAGACCGACCGGCAAGGGCGGACGCGCTACGTCGTGGAAGACAGCTTGGGACGCAAGCTGTTCCATGTCCCTGTGCGCAATTGCCTGCTTGACGTGCGTTTCCGCGACGGCCAATTGCATTTCCGCGAGAACGCCACGGGACGGACAGGCTATATCGACCCCGACGGCATCGTCACCATCCCGACTGCGTCCCTGCCCGTCAACCACGAGAAATTCACCCGTGAAAGCACGGAGATCCAAACTGCCGCAGACACCCCGGAATCCCGTCCGCGCACGAAAAGCCAGCCACGCAAAAGGGACTCCGCACCCCGCAAGCTGGACGACGAAGCCCTGCGCCGCATCAAGGCCGGCCATCCGTTCTTCCGCGAAGCCGCCAAAGTCCTGTCCGGCAAGCTGGACGTGGACGACAGCGAAAGGCGACGTGTCATCCTGGACTATTGCGAACATTTCCGCACGGCATACACCACGAAAGACCTCGACTTCCTGCGCCAAGTATTCAGCGAACAAGCCCTGATCATCGTGGGCAACATGGTAAAGGCCGCCCCGGACAACCACGACGGGGTTGTGGCCGGCAAGCGCGTGGAATACTACCTGCGCACGAAGGGCGAATACCTCTCGCGCCTGTCCCGCGCATTCGCCGCCAACCGGGAAATCGACGTGAAGTTTTCCGACTTCCGCATCCTGCGCCACCCCACGCTGGATGGCATTTACGGTGTCCGGCTGCGCCAACGCTACACGAGCGACCGCTACTCGGACGACGGCTGGCTGTTCCTGCTGTGGGACTTCCGCGACGAAACCATGCCGCTCATCCATGTCCGCACCTGGCAACCGGCCACGGACGTGCATGACACGGACGATGTTATCAGCATCGGCGACTTCAACTTGAAATGAGGAGAAAGCCATGAAAGTAAAGACCCTATTTCCCAACCATGCCGCCTTGTGGCATCCATGGAGAAACTGGCTGATGGCCTTGTTGGCGGCGTGGCTGCCGCTCCTGGCCGCAAATGCCCAAGCCTCCCATTCAACCGACAGCACCACGACGAGATTCAAAGTCTCGGGCTTCAAGGTGTTGCCCAACGACATCAGCGCGTTCATCACCCCCGTGCGTGACCTCAACGGCGATGCCTGTGCATTGGTGAAGGTGGTGGCTCAGAAAGAATTTGCCTTTTCTTCGCCATTGGGCATCGTGAAAAGGAAAAACGAGGTCGGCGAGATATGGCTCTACCTGCCGCACGGCACGAAACTCCTCACCATCAAACACCCCCGCTGGGGTGTCCTGCGCGACTACCGGTTCTCCGAACCGCTCGAAGGGCGCATGGCCTATGAACTGAAGATAGAAACGCCACGGCCGGACGTAGTCCACACGCGCGACACGGTGTTCTTCACCCGCACCGTCACCGACACGGTAATCGTGGACAAGCACACCCCCCAATTGCCATGGCGCATGCACGGGCTGCTGACCGTCTCGCTTCACGAGAGAGGCCCTTCATGGGGCATCATGTTCGCCATGCTCAGGCGACACGGCTTTTTCGTCCATGCGCAAAGTGACCTGCGCCGCCTCGGCACCACGCCACACACCTGTGACCGGGAAGGTTTCCTGCCCGGAAGCGAAATAAAGCCCTACTATACGGGGGAGACACGACGGGCCACCCATGCCTTCACGGCAGGAATGGCACACCACCTGCGGCAATGGCTCGCCGTGTTCTACGGCGTTGGTTACGGACGTTCTTCGCTGGCATGGCAACTCGCGGACAGCGAAGGTGGAGGCTATGCGCTCAACGACGGACTTTCGTGCAAGGGCATTGCCGCAGAAGCCGGCCTGCTGCTTTCGTTCAAACGCTTCAACTTGTCTGCCTCTACGCTGACCATCGCCGGCAAGCAATGGCAGGCAAGCATAGGTGTAGGATTCAGAATTTGGAAATCAAAGAAATAAACCATGCGTAAGTTCCTCGTTTTTTTAGCCGCAACACTTGCGTTTGCCTCATGCCAAGAAGACAAGCCGGACAATTTGGAACCACAGCTTTATATCGGCACGGCCACCGACATCACGCGCACCGAAGCCACCCTTGCGGGGAACATCGTGACACAAGGCGGCACCCCTATGCCGGAGCTGAGGTTCGTCTATGGGAAACAAAATGAAATGAGCCTCGTCTCCCAGTCCGTGGAAGCCGACGGACAAGGCCATGTGTCAGTGCGCCTCACCGGGCTGGAAGCGGACACACCATACAGCTTTTACCTGCAATGCAGCAACGGGCGTGTGACCCTGGCCAGCGACACCGCGGCATTCACCACCCTGCCCAACGAGAAACCACGGCTTTACGCGGACGCGGCCACCGACATCACACGCACCGAAGCCACCCTCGCGGGAAGCATCGTGATACAGGACGACCTCCCCATGCCGGAACTGAGGTTCGTCTATGGCCCGCAGGACGAGATGTCCCTCACGTCGCCCGGCGTGGAAGCCGACGACGAAGGCCGCGTGTCGGTGCGCCTCACCGGGCTGGAGGCCGGCACGTCGTACAGCTTCTGCCTGAAAGGATATTATGACGGCGAAAACACGCCCCTGGCCAGCGACACGTTGTCCTTCACTACCCTCCCCGATGAATTACCGGCCATGGGACACCCCACGCTGGTGAGCCTCGGCCCGGCAAGTGCCATCGTGAACTATGAAATCCTGAGCGAAGGCAGCGAACCGGTCACGGAAACGGGATGCTACGTCCGCAAGCTCCCGTCGGGCAACGCCACAAAAGTGCAAGCCCCCTCCGCCACTTCCTTCACCGGCCCATGCCAATTGCACATCAGCGGGCTTGAACGAAACTCCGCCTACCAAATCCAACCGTATGCAACCAGCAAAGCGGGTGAAACGAAAGGGGAAACACTGGAAATCACGACCAGCGACGCCGCCACATGGGACGAACCGGGCGGACTGGCCGCATTGATGGGCGATGACCTGTACCGTTTCACGTCACTCTCGTTTGATGGACCGATGAACGGCGACGACCTGCGCCTGCTCCGCCAAATGATGGGGCGGGAGGCCGACGGCTCCGCCACACCGGGCCAGCTGGTTCGCGTGAACCTTGCCGATGCCGACATCGTGGAGGGCGGGGAAAGCTACGACAACGCACATTACGCGAAAGCCGACGTCGTGGGACAAGGGCTGTTCGCCGGTTGCGACAAGCTTGAATCGGTGACGTTGCCCAATTCAGCCACCACGATTGAAAAAAATGCCTTCCTCGGATGCAGCTCGCTCACGAGGCTGGACCTCCCGCCCTACGTAGAGAAAGTGACGCCGTCCGACGGATGCGAACGGCTGGCCGGAATCCATATCTCTGCCGCCAACCCGCATTACCGCAGTGAAGACGGTGTCCTGTTCACCGCCGACCTGTCACAAATCGTATGGTTCCCTGTCGGCAAAAGCGGTGATTACACGATGCCCGCCTCCGTCACGTCGCTAGGCGATTATGCCTTCCAAGGATGCCACATCACGAGATTCACGCTCCCCGAAGGATTGAAGGAATTGGGACAGAATGTGTTCTACGGCAGCATGGTCGAAGAAGTCGTCACGCCGGCCTCGCTCCGGACAATCCCCACGGGCACCTTTCAAGGATGCCGACAGCTGACGACCGTCAGGCTCGGCAGCGGCACGGAACTGGTTTCCGACTACGCCTTCGGCAATTGCCCGCTTGAGCACCTTTACGTCGAAGCCGTCTATCCGCCGGTGTGCAATCCCGATGCATTCAGCACGTCACAGGGCAACTTGTTCCGAACATGTACCTTGCATGTTCCCGCCAACAGTATGGACAGATACAAGGCACACCCAAGTTGGGGACAATTCGAACATATCATGGAAATAGAATAATCAAACGAACAAATATGAACACACCCGAAACAGAAGAACTCAAACTGCTTGTCGAACAGAAATTCGGCCGTGTGCTGAACACCACGACCGACTTTGAAGTGTTTTCGCTGCACCTCAGCAAACAAGCGGGGCTGCGTTTGTCCACGTCCACGTTGAAACGCCTGTGGGCATACGTGGGCGACAGCCACAAACCACGCACCTGCACCCTGGACATCCTCGCGCAGTACATAGGACACAAAGACTTCACAGCCTTCAAAGCTTGGTTGAAGACCAGCGTGAAATACAACTCTTCGTTCTTCGATGCCAAACAAGTGACCAGCAGCGAGCTGACACCAGGCACGGTGATTGAAATAGGCTGGAGCCCCAACCGGATGCTGCGGCTCAATTACCTCGGCCAAAGCCGGTATGAAGTGGCCAGTTCGGAAAACAGCAAAATCCGGCGCGGAGACCGCTTCGTCGCGGGGTGCTTTATCAAAGAATATCCCCTTTACCTGCCCTACATCGAACGCGAGGGAAGGCGCACCGCCCCGTTCGTGGCCGGACGAAACGGCGGCCTGACCATCATCAACGTCATCAACTAATGAAAACGGGAAAACTCCAAGAGGATGCCCAAACGGAAAGCACGTCGGGCTACGTGGAACAACTCGACAAGGAAATGGACGCGGTTTCGGACATGCAAGTGCAGCACGGATTCGGCGACCTGCAGGAGTTCTACGCGTCGCCGGGCGGGCATACGCGCCTGTTCTATGCTTCAAGATATGGCAAAAAGTATGTCCTCAAATGCCTCAAGGCAGACTACCTCTACACGCCTCTCTACCGGCAGGCCTTGGCCAAAGAGTTCGAAATCGGGCTGCAATTGGATCATCCCTGCATCTGTCGCACCATCGGCATGGAAGACATCGGGCTGCTCGGCCCCGCCATCATCATGGAACGCGTGGATGGCTGCACATTAAAGGAACTCATCGAACGGCACACCCTCACGAAACCGCTGGCCCGCAAGCTGGCGGGACAGGTAGCCGATGCCTTGGGCTACCTGCACAGCCGGCAAACCATCCACCGCGACCTGAAACCGTCGAACATCATGGTCACCCACAACGGGCACGACGTGAAACTGATTGACTTCAGCCTGGCCGACGGCGATGCCTTCAACGTGTTGAAACAACCGGCCGGCACGTCGGGATACATCGCCCCGGAACAACTGCAACCCGGCGCGAAAGCCGACGTGCGGGCCGACATCTATTCGCTCGGCAAGGTGCTGGAAGACATGTCCCGTGCCACGGGCGACAGACTAATGGGGCACGTCGCAGCCACCTGCATGCGGCGCGACGCAGCCAAACGCCCGCCCAACGTGGCCCGGCTGAAAGCATTGGCAAGGCAAACCCGCACACAGGCCCGGCTGCTCGCGACACTCTCCGTGCTGGCCGTATTGGCGGGTGCCTGCGCCGCATGGGCTTGGCAACACCGTCAAATCCAAGCCCAAGAAGCCGAAACCGTCCACAACATACAACCGGACGGCAATCAAGCGGCCGACTATGCCTCATGGCCTCAAACCCCATAAAAGAACCCCGCCTCCAAGGGAAGCAAGCCGCGAAACTCCTGCCGCGTGGGATTTGCAATCCCACGCAATTGAGTATCAGGATATAATCCGAAAAAATAAGAAACTGTTTTGAATTTATCGCACGATGATTTGGGATGAGTTTTCGAGTCAGTTTTGCTTCCGTGATAAGGAAGATAGCGGGCTATTTGACGAAAAACAGAAACGAAACTGGCCGGAAAATCGCCCAAAGCACACACGAAAACGAATACATCAAGCCGGAAAAAACTTTTTGTAGAAATTCAAAACAGTTTCTAAATCCTATTTGCATTCACTCGCGTCATAGGAAAGCCCTTGCGGGCTTGCGGATTCGGAAATCCGCGTCCCAATTGCGCCGGATTTCAAATTCGGCGCAGCAAAGAGACTTATCTTGCGATTGTGCAGCAAGAATGCTGCACCTCCTATAAAATCAAAATGTCATAAAATACTTGTGAAAACAGACAAATTGTGCCGTTTTGCCTGATTTTCGTGACGCGACTTTTGTGCAACTAGGCCCAAATAGCAGATTTCCGCGCGATTTTTTTTGCACAAAGCGGAGCTTTTGTGCAATGTTTTGCCGGAGTCATTCACTTTTTGGGGTAGTTTGACGAGAAATTTCGGGGCCGGAACGCGAAATTCCGAGCCCCGGAATTCTTTTTTCGGGGCTTGGAATTTTTTTTTCGGGGCTCGGACGAAAAAATCCCGGTACAGAAACGTTTTCGCGGCGGCTCCGGGGCCGTTTTTCCTTCCCGTTGGAACTTTTTCCCGGACACGTTTCCCGTGTCATTTTGTCGGCGGAATCCTCCGGCGGGCTTTCCCGCCGGTCGGCTTTCCGCGCCGGGAGTGTCCCGTGTTCCGTCAAAAGGACAGGTCTGGAGGGGATTCCGCGACATTCTGATTTCCACAAGGCGCGTGTGGCTGCGTTCTTTCCGCGCCGTCCCGCCCCGGCGACCGGATACGCGAATCTCAGAAGGCGAAAATGAGCAAATTGTCAACGCGCACCCGGAAGTTCATTCTGTCAATGGAAGGATGTGCGCAGGGGGCGCATTCCCTTTCAGAAGTTCATCTTCGGCGAGATGTTCCAAACGGGCGAATTGACGCTGAAACAGCGCGAAATGGTTACCTGCATCATCCTTGCCACGATGCAGGCTTTTCCCGCATGCCCGTCAGCTGGTTCTTTTTGTCTCGACAGATTTTTTAGGCGCAAAAGTTTGTTGATGCAAAAGTTTGTTGATGCAAAAAAACTATTAACTTTGCAAGCATAACTAAATACTTGTGCCTATGTAACAAAACAGAATACAGACATATAGATAAGAAGCGTTAGCTTTATTCTTGTTTTTTCAAAATCGCCAAATTTTAGAAAACAGCTATCAAGAGTAAAAGTTGATGCTCACGCCTCCGGCGTGGGCTTTTACTTGTTTGATAGCGAAGGTGTTTGGCGATACCTGAAAAGACAGACAAAGTGAAGAGTCCACGCTTTCTTATTGTCTTTCCCGGAACAGGGCTCAGGCTCTTATCCATAGAGCGTCAGTGTGTTTGTAAGTTATTCAATTATTAATTAAATCATAAAGAAATGAAGCAAGTTTATTTGATATGCACGTTGCTCCTGATGTCTTTGACTGCTTTCGCACGGGATATTACAGTCCATGTGACCGACCAGCGCGGGGCGGCGGTCAGCGGATTGCCGGTGACTTTCGACAATGAGTATTTCTATACGGATTCCAACGGTGACTTTGAAATACGAGGCTTGGGAAGTTCCGGTGTCTATTCGTTCAGTTATAATACGGGTTACGGCTATGAGCAAATCCGCTTTTCATGGGACGGCACTTCCTCTGTCGTCAATGTGAGTTTGGAGGGCTATTTTGTAGTCTTCAGATTGGTCGGCCTTACAGAAGAGGATTTGACACAAGTCCGGGACGATTATTTTGTCATTTCGACTACGGACGGTTCTTATTCAGAAGAAATGTATATGGATGATGGGGGAGTCTTGGCTTTCTGGTGGGACGAGCCAACCATATCTTGGAGATTCAACACCGATTTGTTCGGGGATTGCAGCGGGACTGTTGATTTGGAAGAAGAAAAGGGCGTAGTGTCCATAGCACCAAAGAACGGGAAATACAAAGTGTCCCTGGGCAGTATCAAAGGACATGGAGGAGTGGCCATAGAAGGAGTGACGGTTGAAGGGATGCCGGCCGAGTCTTTCTCAACTGTTTACCGCAGTCCGGGCACTTATTCGCTGAATGTTTCCGCCCCGGGCTATTTCCCGTATGCTTGCAGCTATCAGGTCGTGGACAAGGATGTGGCGGTTGATGTGGATATGAGCCAAAGCCACGTGGTCAAGTTCAAGTTTACAGACCGTGACGGGACGGCGATGGAAAATGTGTCCGTTCAATTGGGACGAGATTATGATAGCCCCGTGGTCGTCACGGATGCCTCGGGCGTATGCGAGGCGTATGCGATGCCGGGCTACTATGACTATTTGACTTCTTATGAGAATCCTTTATATCCCTCCAATACCTTGAAGAACATCACGGTTTCATCCCAGGATGTCACGGTAGCAGTGGACTGGACGGGAGCTACCCTGTTGGAGGTAAGGTTGAAAAACGCCAAACAGTTCAAGGACTCCGAATCTTACTACGACCGCATCCTGTCTTTCCAATCGGGGTGTGACTTGGGAGATGACGAAGACATTAGTTATTATGGCGCATCTTTGAGTGAAGTTGAAGACGGCGAAGACATCTTGGTGGGCAGATTGGCGGATAAGGAATATACCCGGGCCAATTTGCAGCTGTATTTCGAGGGAACGATAAAAAACATCCTCGGCATCCGGGAACAGGGCATTGCACTGAACGGAGGGGACGTGAAACTGGAATATGACTTTGGCACCTATCTTACGGCCCATCTGGCCGCACCGGAAGGTTTCTCCTTGGGACACTACATGATAGACGGGATAGACGTGAATGCTTGGTCGGAGGAAATCCTCATGCCGGCGGGCGAACACCGCTGGCAGGCAGAGCTTGAGTTGGCGGATGGGCAGCAGTCTTATCCCTTCGGCAAAGAGCAGACGTTCACGTTGTCGGAAGATGGCGAGCGCATCGTGTATGCGTTTAACGAGGAGGATTACAGCGGAATCCGGTTCTTCGTGGAAGATGAGAACGGAAATCCGGGTGAGGGCTTTTGTGTGGTAGTCCGCCGTAATTCTTCCATTGTCTCTTCTGCCAACACGGATGAGGACGGGCGTTGCACGGTGTTCCTTTCCGAGCCGGGCGATTATACCTACGAAGTAGCATACGGGCAAGGAGTCATGTATGGTGAATACGGAGGGTATCTGCCCCTGCGCGGAAGTGTCACGGTCGGCGCCGAGATGGCGGAGGAAACTGTTTCGTTCGAAGATTACCGTAAATTTTCTTTGCGGGTGACCGGCATTGAGATGCCATATACCGAGTGGTCAACAGCCTTGCCGACGGTGGAGATAGATGGGTTGTATGGATATTTCCATATGACGGCAAACAAGGAAGTCACCCCGATAGAATATGAAGGCAGCATGTGGATGCCGCAAGACACATATAGCGGTACAGTCCAGGTGCATGATGGGAGTAACCATTCCGGGCGGGCCACCTTCACCGTGGAGCTTGCAGGAAGCGATGTGGTGGAGACGGTGGACTTCAGCCATTACCGGACGGTGGACTTCACCGTGAACGGAGAAAATATTATTGAAGGAGATGTGCGTTTGTTCAGGGAAGGACAAGACTTCGACGGAAATTATGAAAACGACCGTCTTCTGCCTCCGGGGAAATATGCCGCACTTTATGACAATTATTCTTATAACTTCACCGATACGGTTTACTTTGAAATCACGGACGAGAACATGGTGGTGGACTTCCAATTCAACCCAGAGGATTACCATGCCGTGACGTTCGTGGTGAAGAACCAGCCGGAAGGAACCGATGGTGTCTATTTCGTCATCGACGGGAATGGATGGGCCGACAGCAAGGACCAACAGGGGACGATGGTGCGTGAAGGGAAACATTCCTTTGTGCTTTCTTACATGGATGTCCAGGGCGGGTATTATTTTGTCAATACCTGGCCTTTGGAAGGTTCTTTCGAGGTCGGGGAGGAAGACAAAGAAGTGGAAGTGGACTTGGCTTCATACCGGATGTTCAGGATGAGATTCATCCTGCCCGACGGGAGCGAGTGGACGGACTCCGAATCATGGGGCTACGACCTCCTTTTGTCGAAAGACGGGGTTTCCTATCCTTCTTATACGATGGAGTTGAATTACCATGCGCTGCCTGTTGGCAATTATGGTTTGACGTTGGACTTGAGGAAACAGTATTATGGGGCATTTACGGTAGGGGCGGAATGTCCGGACGAAATTATGGTGCGCCTGTCTGAAACACCGGTTTCGGTGGCTGATACCCGTTCGGAAGAGGTGGCCTTGTCTGCCGCGATGAACAATGGCCGGGTCAGCATCGTGTCCACACATAATGAAGGAGTCGCCGTGTGCATCTACAATTTGGACGGACGCGTCTTGTGGCAAGGGCTTGTGACACCGGGCTGCGCGGCGGATACCGGTTTGCAGGATGGCGGCATCTATCTGATAAGGATGGAACAGAAAGGATTTGTAAAGACACAGAAGCTCATTGTCCGCTAGTGTCCTTATTCCCTTGTTAATCGAGTAGGAGGTAAATACTAATCATAGGTATTTATCTCCTACTTTCGTATTTACCGGCCTCTCACACCACCTTACGTGCCGTTCGGCATACGGCGGTTCCTTAGTGCTGATGCAATTTGACATACAAGTCCGCAAGGCAAGGGTAGCCTTGGCGTTTCAGCCTCTCATTGTTCATGGCTCGATTTAGAAACTGTTTTGAATTTCTACAAAAAGTTTTTTCCTGCTTGATGTACTCGTTTTCGTGTGTGCTTTGGGCGATTTTCCGGCCAGTTTCACTTCTGTTCTTCGTCAGATAGCTCGCTATCTTCCTCATCACGGAAGCAAAACAGACTCGAAAACTCATCCCAAATCATCGCGCGACAAATTCAAAACAGTTTCTTAGTATCGGGCTTCCTGCCACGTTCCAATACCCACCGCGGGTATTGGCCCATTGCCATGCCCTACACCTGTCTATGCCACACTTCATGAGGTTCTTGAACTTGGTGCCGACCTTCTTCCAACTTTTCCAGACATAACTGCGTATCCGGCGAGGAAGTTACTCATCCGTCGATTGGAGGATCATGCAGTCATCCGCATAACGCACAAACTTGTGTCCTCGCCGGGTCAGTTCCTTGTCCGATTCGTTAAGCATGACAGAATCCTTTATGCCTTTCGCTATTTTGCATCGTATCCCGCACACCATGAGGCAGAAAAACTCAGTCTTTCTGCGAAAGAGCCTTCGCGCGATACCGTTTCATCAGGTTATAAGCTTTGTATAGCCCCATCTCGCCCGCCTGGCTCAAATCCGCTATGGCCTTCGCATAGTCGCCGGAAAGGATATAGGCCACCCCGCGGTTGTAATACGCCTCGGCGAAAGCCGCGTTCAGCTCCACGGCTTTCGTGTAGGCCGCTATCGCCTCGGGCCACATCTTCAGTTGGACATATATATTACCTTTATTATAATAGCAGGCGGCAAAGTCTGGTTCTTGTGCCAAGACCTTGTCCAAGTCATCCAGGGCCGTTTGCCACCCCGCCCGGGCCGCGTCATACTCCCATCCACCCGCAACCGGAACATCCTGTTCCGCAACTGCAGGCTTCTCCGCCTCCACTCCCTGCGCTTTCATCCGGATTTGCGCCCGCAAATAGAAGGCCAACGCGAAGGTGCTGTCCAACGCCACGGCACGGTCGGCATCCGCGAGGGCTTTCTCGAAATCCTGCACCAGGTATTCATCCAACGAACGGGCAAAATAGAGCATGGCGTTCCCGCGCTGCGCCGCAATCTTGTCCGTCAAAGACTGTATGGAAGCAAAATGTCTTTGAATCCGCGTCTCGTCCAGCGATGCCTCGGCATTGGTCAGGAGCAAAGCCTCGGGCAAGGCGTGCAGGCTATTCAAACGCTCAACCACCGGACTGTATTGTCTGCGCTGAAAACCTCCGCCAGCGACATAATAAGTCAACGCCAACGCGGGTTCCAAAGCCAGTTCCGTCCTGCGGTTCTGCACCTTACCCCTATATTCACTTTCGTATTCCGGCATTCCGTCATCCGACGTGTCGGCCTCCACCAGCTTGTTGTAGTCCTCCATGTTACGGTCGCTTACCTTGCGCGTCCGCTTGTCCGTCTGTTGGGATTTCCCGCCGTAACGCATGTCCATCTGCGCCTTCAGCACCTTGAACTCATCGCGTTCCGCCCCTTTCACGTCGCCCATCTTGCGGCGCACTTCGGCACGGAACTGGTAACCGGTCCAGAAGTTGGGAAACTCCTTGATGACGGCATCAATGTCCCTGATGGCCCCCTTATAGTCGCCCGTATTGTCCAGCATCAGGGCGCGGTTGAAAAGCGCGATCATGTTGTCCGGTTCGCGCCGCAACACAAAATTGAAGTCCTCTATCGCCCGGTTGTCATCCCCGACCTGCGCCCTGAGCAAGCCCCGGTTGAAATGGCCTATATAGTTGGCCGTGTCCATTTCGAGGGCGGCGTCATAATCATCCATGGCCCCGCGCAGGTTGCGCTGGTGGTAACGCATCAGGGCACGGTTGATGTAATGTCCTGCCTCGCGCGGCGACTGCTGGATGGTCTTGTCCAAGGCCTCCTCCGCTTCCTTGTATTGCCCGCGGCCGGCATAGACCGCAGCCCGCAAGTTCCACGCCGGCCCATCGAACGGATTGATGGCCAAGGCTTCGTCGGCACTGGCCATGGCGGCCACCGTGTCCTTCTCCGTCAGATAGACCTGCGCCCGCAACGTATAGAGCTGGGCTTTCTTGGGCCAAAAACCCAGCATGGTGTCGATACAGGCTATGGCCTTCCCGTAATCCTTCAGTTCCAAGTAGCACAACGTCATGTTGTGCCACCCGTTTTCCTCCTGAGGTTCAATACGGAGCAGTTTCTCGTAGTCTGAGATGGCCTCGGCATAACGTTCCAAGTTAATCCGGCACAACCCCCGCAACTCGTAATTTTGGGGCAAAAAAGGATTGCGGTCTATCGCAGCCCCACAATCCTCTTCCGCCCCTACGTAATCTTCCAAATAGAACTTGGCCAGCCCCCTGTAAAAATAGGGTTCGGGCAGGTAAGGCTTGGCCGCTATCACCATGTTGAAACGCCGAATGGAAAGCACGTAGTCCTCATAATAGAGCGCATTGCGCCCCATCAGCATCACCCGATCGGTGTTGATTTGCGCCCACGCCGCGCACGGGAACAGCCACAAAAAAAGGACAACTTTCCAAAAGGGTTTCATCATCTCTTCACCTTGACCTTGTAATCGCAACGGAACTTCCCCCGCTGCAAGTCCGACAGCTTGCCCCTGATCATTTGCTTGCGCAACATGGCCAAGCGGTCGATGAACATCTTGCCCTCCAAATGGTCGAACTCATGTTGCATGACGCGGGCCAAGTAGCCTTCCACCCACTCCTCATGCGGCTGGAAGTCCTCGTCCATATAGCTCACACGGATACGCGTGGGACGCCGCACAGGCTCGTGGATGCCGGGCAAGCTCAGGCAACCTTCTTCCATGGACTCCATCTTCGCGTTGTCATACTCCAAAATATGCGGATTGATGAACGTATGGACATATCCTTTGTATTCAGGCAGGTCGTCTGACAACAAATCCAAGTTGATGACCACCACACGGATGGGCAAGCCCACCTGTGGCGCCGCCAGCCCGATGCCTTCGGAAGCATCCAACGTCTCATACATGTTCTCTATCAGTTCTTTCAGTTCCGGATAGTCCGGCGTAATATCCTCGGCCACCTTTCTCAACACCGGCTGGCCGAACGTGTAAATCGGTAATATCATTATCTCTGTGTTTCTATATCCATTCCCATCCTGCGGGACTCCATCCATCCCTGTAAAATGATGGTGGCACTGATTTCATCCACCAAAGCCTTGTTTTGCCTTGCCTTTTTCTTCAATCCCCCGTCCAGCATGGCCTGATGAGCCAGCACGGAAGTGTAGCGCTCGTCATAATAAACCACGGGCACGTCCGGCATCAACTTGCGCAGGCGGTTCACGAAGGGCTCCACCCGCTTCATGTTTTCCGAGTCTGTCCCGTCCGTCTGGCGGGGCCGTCCCACCACGATACGTTCCACTCGTTCCCTGCGCACATAATCCAAGACGAAATCCAGCACGTCGGGCGTAGCCACCGTGGCCAGCCCGTTGGCAATCAGCTGCAGGGGGTCGGTCACCGCCAACCCTGTGCGCTTTTTTCCGTAATCAATCGACAAGACTCGTCCCATATCGGCTGCAAAATTAATGAAAAGGGAGGGAAAACAGGCCACCGTCCCACAAAATAAATCTTAGAAACTGTTTTGAATTTCTACAAAAAGTTTTTTTCTTCGCTTGATGTACTCGTTTTCGTGTGTGCCTTGGGCGATTTTCCGGCCAGTTACATACGCTTCTGTTCTTCGTCAGATAGCCCGCTATCTTCCTCATCACGGAAGCAAAACCGGCTTGAAAACTCATTTCAAATCATCACACGACATATTCAAAACAGTTCCTTAATCCACGGACAGGAAAAAAACGGGGAATGAGCTATATGCAGCCCGCCCCCGTCTTGCATCCTGTCGCTATATTCCGGATTCCTATTTTGCATAAAGCAACCAAGCGTCCGGATAAGTGGCGCGAAGCGTGTTGCGCGACTGCACGGCCGCAGCCTTGTCGTCGAACGTGGAAGCCACCACACGGTACATGTTCTTCTCGCTGTTGAAGGCAATTTGGGAGCTATATCCTGCGTTCGCCAAGGTCTTTTGCAACCCCTCCGCATTCGCCTTCAGGCTGAAGCTACCGCACACCACGCTGTAAGCCTTCAAGCCGTTTCCCGACACCACCGTCACACTTTCCGTCTGCACCTGCACCGTGTTCACTTCCGGGGTAACCGGAGTTTGAGTGGTCGTGGGAGTAGTTGCCACGGTAGGCGTCACCTCCACCTGCGTGGTCGGCTGCACCTGCACCGGTTCCTGTTCCGCCGCAACGACCTGTTGCTGTTTCGCCTTTTCATAAGCTTTTTTATAGGCACTTTCAGAAGACTTGCAAGAGGTCATCGCAAAAACCGCGCCCAATCCCATCACCAACACAAAACACTTTTTCATAATTCTTCTTCTTGTATGTTTGATTAAATAATTCGCCTCAGAATCCCACAGCCTCCCGTTCCCGGAAAGCAAACGGAAATACGGACACAACAAGGGACAAAATTACATATTATTTATATATAAGGAAAAACGAGGCACAAAAAAAAGGTTAAGAGCCTGTTTAAATTTTGCCCGGCCTTGATTTAGGAATTGCTTTCGAGAATGTTTTCCCAGCCCTTCCGGTAGAACCCGGGAACGGAAAGTCCCGCCAAAACAAGGGCGAATCTCCCAAAACCCGCACGGAAACGAACGCATCTAGCGGGAAAAATCTTTCTCGGAATTTCAAAACTGCTTCTTAAACAGGCTCAAAATCAGCATGGGGAAAAAACAATCAAAAAAAAACGCGAAAAAATGCAGTTTTTCTCCTGATATTTTATATCTTTGTAATGTAAACGACTAATTAAAGGAAAGTATTATGAAAGCATTAAGTTTTTTGGCAGCATTCATAGGCGGTGCAACCGTAGGTGCGGCAATCGGTATTTTATTCGCTCCGGAAAAGGGGGCTGACACTCGTGACAAAATCGCGGAAGCATTGCGCAAACGCGGCATCAAGCTCAACCGGAAAGAAATGGACTCGCTGGTGGACGAAATCGCCGACGAAATCAAATCGGCCGAAGAAGTATAAGCCAGCTATGTTTTCCAGCAGTAAAAACATAGAAAGCATCGGCAAACTCTTTTTGGAGTTCAAAAAATACCTTGAGCTTCAGAAAGAGTTTGTCAAATTGGACGCGGCAGAAAAGCTCACCGTGATGTTGACCACGGTTTTCACCGTTGCGGTGTTGCTTTTGCTGGGTTCTATCGTGTTGCTCTTCCTCGCTTTTGCAATGGCCTACTATGCCAGCGAAGCTTTCGGGAGCGAACTGATGGGATTCAGTTTCGTCGCCATGGTAGTCCTGCTTTTGGCTGTCATTTTTTACTTTAACCGCAACCGCATGGTCGTGCGGCCTTTGGCGCGCTTCATGGCCAAGCTTTTTTTAGACAACGGAAATGGACACTAACAACAAGCCCGGCATCAACCCGCAAGACGCATTGGCCGATATCAGGATGCGGAAGGCGGAAGTGAAAAAACAAATGCAGGAAAGCGTGGCGTATATCAAAGCCACCACGCGGAAAATGTTCACCCCTCCTAAAGCCGGCAACAAGCTGGAGTCGCTGATGAACATGATGGATCAAGGCGTGATGGTCTATGACGGCCTGATGATGGGGATGAGGTTCGCGCGCAACATCCGCCGGTTGTTCAGCCGGAGGCGTTAATATGCCGTTTGCCGCTCCGGGAATCACCGTGGAAGGAAAGAAGAAACAATGCTTTCCTTTTTTTATGCCCATAAGCCACTGACTGCAGCGTGAACGGAGGCA
Source organism: uncultured Paraprevotella sp. (assembly GCA_944319925.1). Classification (GTDB taxonomy): domain Bacteria; phylum Bacteroidota; class Bacteroidia; order Bacteroidales; family Bacteroidaceae; genus Paraprevotella. Next base: position 15,015 of record CALUFQ010000036.1, on the reverse strand, counting down.
GTAGAAATGGGAACTGTTCCTAATCTTGGGGATTTATACTTTGCGCGGTATAATTTTGTGCAAAACAAAAAAGTAAGCATCTAAATGAACTGGAGAGCTTATTGGCACTAATTTTTCAAATCCTAGGCCCAGAAAATGCACATTTTGATGCCGCTTAAAGTATAACAACTGACGAATATCTGCTTGTAATCAAATGCACTGCTTCCCGTCACTTGCCGGTGCGGAGAAAAAACGCCTCCTGCGCACATCCTTCCATTGACAAAATGGCACAATTTGTCTGTTTCCACAAGCATTTCATGACTTCCGCACATGACATAAATCACCCCAAAACGCGAACGGTTCCCTTTTTGTAGGTAACTCCATGCTGAAAGAACCCCGACAAAGGACATGTTATTTCCCATTTTTATCCACAGGAGTTCGTCCGTTTGAGAATTATCGTGTAACTTTGCGATGTTTTTAATCCGACAATCTATAAAATAGAACATCATGATGAACGAATGGTTTGAATGCAAAGTAAAATACGAAAAGACCTTGGAAAACGGACTGGTCAAGAAGGTGACGGAACCCTATCTCGTGGATGCCTTGAGCTTCACAGAAGCCGAACGGCGCTTCATCGAGGAAATCACCCCGTTCATGTCCGGCGAGTTCCAAGTGACGGACATCAAACGGGCCAAATACGCCGAACTGTTTGAAACGACGGAAGACGCAGCCGACAAGTGGTTCAAGGCCAAAGTGGCCTTCATCACCTTGGATGAAAAAAGCGGAGCCGAAAAGAAAAGCAACCAAAACATGCTCATCCAGGCTTCAGACCTGCGCGATGCCGTGCGACGGCTGGACAAAGGCATGGAGGACACCATGGCCGATTATGAAATCGCATCCATCGCGGAAACACCGCTCATGGACGTGTTCCACTACAAAGCGGAAATAGCCGAGAAACCGGAATTCCCTGAAGCGTGAACACCCCAATAAGGAAAGCAAACAGCAACATGACACACATCCAAGAAGAAATCAGCACCATCACCTCTTCGCTTCCCCAAGGCGTCAGGCTCGTCGCCGTTTCCAAATTCCATCCGGAAAGCAGCATCGAGGAAGCCTATGCCGCCGGACAACGGATTTTCGGGGAAAGCCACGTGCAGGAGCTGCAGCGCAAACAGGCCTCGCTCCCCAAAGACATCGAATGGCACTTCATCGGCCACCTGCAGACCAACAAGGTGAAATACATCGCCCCCTACGTGTCCATGATTCATGCCGTGGACTCTATGAAACTCCTGCAGGAGATTGATAAGCAGGCAGCCAAATGCGGACGGGTCATCCCGTGCCTGTGGGAACTCCACGTGGCCCGTGAAGCCACAAAATACGGCTTCACGCCCGAAGAATGCCGCGCCATGGCGGAAGCCGGTGAATGGCGGAAGCTGGAACACGTCAGGTTGTGCGGCCTCATGTGCATGGCCTCCAACACCGACGACATGGAGCAGGTGCAAGCGGAGTTCCACCAAGCCTACCAACTTTTCTTGGAACTGAAAGCCGGTGTTTTTGCCGACGCGCCTTATTTCAAGGAATGTTCTTGGGGGATGAGCCACGACTACCCCATCGCCCTCACCGAAGGCAGCACACTTATCCGCGTAGGCAGCAAGATATTTGGAGAACGGGCGTATTAAAACGGCTAGAAACTTGCCTGTGTCGCCTTTTTTCCCTAGTTTTGCACAATCATAAAAGAAACGTGCAATGCAACAAAGCCCAAGCTTCAACGAAATGGTAGAACAAAGCATCAAGGAACACTGGAATCTTGATGCTTTGTCCGACTATAAAGGAGAAAACTTCCAATACAAAGACATCGCCCGCCTCATCGAAAAACTCCATATCATCTTTGAATACAGCAATGTGCAACGAGGCGACAAGATAGCTATCTGCGGACGGAACAGTGCACACTGGGGAGCCGTGTTTTTCGCCACGCTGACCTACGGTGCCGTGGCCGTCCCCATCCTGCATGAGTTCAAGGCCGAACAAATCCACCACATCGTGAACCACAGCGAAGCCAAACTGCTTTTCGTGGGCGACACGGTGTGGAAGGAACTCAATGCAAACGAGATGCCCGGGTTGGAAGGCATCATCGGCATCGCCGACTATGCCCTATTGGTCGGACGAACGGAAAAAGTGACCTACGCCCGCGAACACCTGAACCAACTTTTCGGTGAACGCTATCCCATGAACTTCCGCAAGCACCACATCTCTTACTACAAGGATTCACCTGAAGAAATGGCCGTGCTCAACTACACCTCGGGCACGACAAGCCGCTCCAAAGGCGTGATGATTCCCTACCGGGCCCTGTGGTCCAACGTGGCGTTTGCCCAGGAAGCGTTGGGAGCTTACCTGAAAGCCGGCGACAACGTGCTGTCCATGTTGCCCATGGCCCACATGTACGGCATGGCTTTTGAATTCTTATACGAGTTCTGCACGGGATGCCACATCAACTTCCTCACCAAGAACCCGTCACCCAATGTGCTCTTCGCCGCCTTTGCCGACCTGAAACCGCGCATCGTCATCGCCGTGCCGCTCATCATCGAGAAAATCATCCGCAAAGCCGTGCTTCCCAAGATCCAAGGCACCACGGTAAAAATGCTCCTGAAGATTCCCGTCGTGCGGCAAAAAATCAAAGACAAGGTATGTGAACAGCTGCAGAACGCCTTCGGAAGCAATTTCCATGAAATCATCATCGGGGGAGCCGCCTTCAACAGCGAAATAGAAATGTTGCTCCACGACATCGGGTTCAACTACACCGTGGGCTACGGTGCCACCGAATGCGCCCCCATCCTCACCTATGCCGATTGGACTACATTCAAGCCCGGTTCTTGCGGAAGACCCGCACCGCGCATGGAAATCAAGATTGACAGCCCCGACCCGCAAAATGTCGTGGGCGAAATCCTGGCCAAAGGCATGAACGTGATGCTGGGCTATTACAAGAACGAGGAAGCCACCCGCGAAACACTGCGCGACGGCTGGTACCACACGGGAGACCTCGGCATCATGGACGAAGAGGGCAACCTGTTCATCAAAGGGCGAAGCAAAAACATGCTCCTCGGTGCCAGCGGGCAAAACATTTATCCAGAAGAGATTGAGGACTTGCTCAACAACCTCAGCCTGGTGGCCGAATGCATCGTCGTCCAACGGGGAGAAAAGCTCTACGGGCTGGTGCATCCGGACTACGACGAAGCGCACAACCTCGGCCTGCAGGAAGAAGACCTGACCGAGGTCATGGAGCATAACCGCTCCGAATTGAACGCCATGCTCCCGAAATACTCGCAACTCTCCGGCATCAAAATCATGCGCGAAGAGTTCGAAAAGACACCCAAGCGGAGCATCAAGCGTTACCTCTACGACAACGTGGAAATATAGCCCAAGGCTCGAAAAAGTTACAAAAAGGCAAGGATGGAAGATGTCATCAGAATAGACAGCGTGGGGCAATACAATGACCTGTTCGGGTTGGAAACGCCGCACCCGTTGGTCAGCGTGGTGGATTTGAGCCAGGCGACCAAATCCCCCACAAGATTTACCCTCAGTTACGGTGTATATGCCGTTTTCCTGAAACAAGTCAAGTGCGGGGACATCCGCTACGGCAGGAACACCTACGACTACCAGGAAGGCACCGTGGTCTGCTTCGCTCCGGGACAAGTGGCACAAATGGATTTGCCCCCGGGCACAAAAGCCCAGGCAAAAGGCATCATTTTCCATCCCGACCTCATCCGGGGCACATCGCTCGGGAAGGCCATCAAGCAATATTCCTTCTTCTCTTACCAATCCAACGAAGCCCTGCACCTGTCTGAGGAAGAAAAAGGAATCTTCACCGACTGTTTGGACAAAATCAGCATCGAACTACGACATCCGGCAGACAAGCACAGCAAGCGGCTCATCTCACGGAACATCGAACTACTGTTGGACTACTGCATGCGGTTCTACGAACGACAATTCGCCACCCGCTCGGAAGCCAACAGGAATGTCTTGGTGCGTTTCGAAGACCTGCTCGACGAATACTTCCGCAACAACATGGGCGAAACGAACGGGTTGCCCACCGTGAAGTATTTCGCAAACAAAGTGTGCCTCTCCCCCAACTATTTCGGCGACCTGGTCAAAAAAGAAACCGGGAAGACAGCCCAAGAACACATCCAAAACAAAATCATGGACACAGCCAAAGACCTGATTGCAGGCACAGAAATGACGGTCAGCCAAATTGCCTACGAACTGGGCTTCCAGTATTCACAACACTTCAACCGGCTGTTCAAGAAAAACGCGGGATGCACTCCCCGCGAATACCGGAAGTCGCAAGCCTGACGGGCTTGCGACTTCCGGTATTTCCCAATCCATATATCCACAAAGCGGTCACGCTTCCTGCACGTTCCCTTCTTTTTCACCCGTCTTGTCTTTCCTGGCTTCTTCCGCCAAATGCGCGGCACGCACCCTGCTCAACGTCTCGGGCGACATTTGCAGGTAGGAAGCGATGTGCAACATCGGTGCGCGCAACAAGATTTCGGGTTTTGTGTTCAACAGCCGCAAATAACGCTCCGTAGCGTTCTCAAAACGCTGGCTGTCGGCATACACTTGCGAACTGATGAGTGCGTGTTCCATGATTTTCCGGAACAAGAGCTCTATCTCCTTGTTTTCGTCCGCCAATTCATGCAACGCGTCATAAGGGATGCCATAAAGACGGCTGTTCTCCAACGCTTCCACTATCAGCCTCGACGGTTCCTGCTTGAGGAAACTTTCGATGCAAATCACGATGCGGCCCTCGTAGGAGAAATGTTCCGTCACATCACGGCCTCCTTTATAATAGTATTGCCTCACCATTCCGCGCTCCACGAAATACATGTACTTGCACGTCTCCCCCTCGGGCAACACCACGTCGCCTTTCGCGTATTTGAAAGGCACGAGAATCTCGGACAAAGCTTCCACCCCGGGCGGGGAAAGGCGGCAGTAAATACGGGCTATCTCACGAGCCACGTCACGTCTCAAATCCATAGTAGGCTGTTTATAAAGGTTAATTATAGGTTAATCCAGTTTCAGCACGGCAAGGAATGCTTTCTGCGGCACCTCCACGTTGCCGATTTGCTTCATCCGCTTCTTGCCCCGCTTCTGCTTTTCCAGCAACTTGCGCTTGCGGCTCACGTCGCCGCCATAGCACTTGGCCGTCACGTCCTTGCGCAACTGTTTCACCGTCTCGCGGGCGATAATCTTTGCGCCGATGGCGGCCTGGATGGCAATGTCGAACTGTTGGCGCGGCAAAAGTTCCTTGAGTTTCTCGCACATCCTGCGCCCGAAATCCACGGCATTGTCGTTATGAGTCAGCGTGGACAGTGCATCCACCGGCTCGCCGTTGAGCAGGATGTCCAACTTGACCAGCTTGGAAGGCCGGAAACCATCCTGGTGGTAATCAAAAGAGGCATACCCCTTGGAAATGCTTTTCAGCTTGTCGTAGAAGTCTATGACAATCTCGCCCAACGGGAGGTTGAAAATCAGTTCCACCCGGTTGCCGCTGATGTATTCCTGCTTCACCAATTCCCCTCGCTTGCCCAGGCACAGCGTCATGATGGGGCCGATGAAGTTGGCCGTCGTGATGACGGAAGCCCGGATATACGGCTCCTCAATGTGGTCTATCAACGTCACGTCGGGCATCCCCGCCGGGTTGTGGACTTCCTTCACCCCGCCCTGCTTGTCATAAACAAGGTAGGACACGTTGGGCACTGTCGTAATGACATCCATGTTGAACTCACGGTCAAGACGCTCCTGCACGATTTCCATGTGGAGCAAGCCCAGGAACCCGCACCGGAAGCCGAAACCCAAGGCCACGGAAGACTCCGGCTGGAACGTGAGCGAGGCATCGTTCAGCTGCAGCTTTTCCAACGATGCACGGAGGTTTTCGAAATCCTCGGTCTCAATGGGGTAAAGCCCTGCAAACACCATCGGCTTCACTTCCTCGAAACCTGCGATGGCCTCGCTGCACGGGCGGGCCACATGCGTGATGGTGTCGCCCACCTTCACCTCCGTGGCCGTCTTGATGCCGGAGACAATGTAACCCACGTCACCGCAGTGCAAAGCCTCGCGTGGCGACATGTCCATCTTCAACACGCCGGTTTCGTCCGCCGTGTATTCTTTCCCCGTGTTGATGAACTGCACACGGTCGCCCGAACGGATGCTGCCATTCACGATTTTGAAATAGGCAATGATGCCGCGGAAGGAGTTGAACACGGAGTCGAAAATCAAAGCCTGCAACGGCGCGTCTTCGTCACCCTTCGGGCAAGGGATGCGCTCCACCACGGCCTCTAATATCTGGTCCACGCCCTGCCCCGTGCGCCCGGAAGCACGAATGATTTCCTCGCGTTTGCAACCTAACAGGTCGATAATCTCGTCCTCCACTTCCTCGGGCATGGCGTTGGCCATGTCACACTTGTTAATCACCGGGATGATTTCCAAGTCATGGTCAATGGCCATATACAGATTGGAAATCGTCTGCGCCTGCACCCCTTGTGTGGCATCCACCACGAGCAACGCTCCCTCGCAGGCCGCAATCGAACGCGACACTTCGTAGGAAAAATCCACGTGTCCCGGCGTGTCTATCAAGTTCAATATGTACTTCTCGCCCCCGTGCATGTACTCCATTTGGATGGCGTGGCTCTTGATGGTGATGCCGCGCTCCCGCTCCAAGTCCATGTCGTCGAGCATTTGTCCTTCGGTAATCTTTATGGTATCTGTATATTCAAGCAAACGGTCGGCCAACGTGGACTTCCCGTGGTCAATATGCGCTATGATACAAAAATTTCGGATGTTCTTCATCTTAAAACAAAAAATGCTATGCAAAGATAATGCAAACCGAGCGCAGGACAAAATAAACGCGTTTATTTTTCATGCCAAAGTAAAGCTTTTCTTATCAAAAGAGCATGTAATCCAAAGGAAAATCAAAATCATAAAGCATATTTCCGAGCCAACCGCGCCAAAGAGCATTTGTTCGCCTTTGGACAAAAAAACATAGCAAAAAGTTTTTTTTTCGCGTTTTTATTGGCAGTTTGACATTAAATGCCTAACTTTGGCGACTGAAAACAAAGGCAAAGGGGAAAACGCCCAAGCCTGCGATAAAAAGAGAGCGAAAACCAACAAATATTATTAATTAAACTGTTTCATTACATGGACGCAAAAAAAGTTTTGGAAGACTTGAAACGTCGTTTCCCCAACGAACCTGAGTACCATCAGGCAGTAGAAGAAGTGCTCAGCACCATCGAAGAAGAATACAACAAACATCCGGAGTTCGAGAAGGCCAACCTCATCGAACGCCTCTGCATCCCCGACCGCGTATATCAGTTCCGCGTGACTTGGATGGACGACAAAGGCCAAATCCAAACCAACATGGGCTACCGTGTGCAGCACAACAACGTCATTGGCCCGTACAAAGGCGGCATCCGTTTCCACAGCTCCGTGAACCTGAGCATCCTGAAGTTCCTCGCTTTCGAGCAGACCTTCAAAAACTCCCTGACGACGCTTCCGATGGGCGGCGCCAAAGGCGGTTCCGACTTCTCCCCGCGCGGCAAGAGCAACGCCGAAGTGATGCGCTTCTGCCAGGCTTTCATGCTGGAACTGGGACGCCACATCGGCCCGGACATCGACGTACCGGCCGGCGACATCGGCGTAGGCGGACGCGAAGTGGGCTACATGTTCGGCATGTACAAGAAACTGACCCGCGAATTCAGCGGCGTCCTCACGGGCAAAGGCATCGAGTTTGGCGGTTCACTCATCCGTCCCGAAGCCACAGGCTATGGCAACGTGTATTTCCTCATGGAAATGCTGAAGACCAAAGGCACGGACCTGAAGGGCAAGACCGTCCTTATCTCCGGTTCGGGCAACGTGGCCCAATACACGGCTGAGAAAGTGCTCCAATTGGGCGGCAAGGTGCTCACCATGTCCGACTCCAACGGTTATATCTATGACCCGGACGGCATCGACCGCGAGAAGCTCGACTACATCATGGAGCTGAAGAACCTCTATCGCGGACGCATCCGCGAATATGCCGAGAAATACGGTTGCAAGTACGTGGAAGGCGCACGCCCTTGGGGTGAAAAGGCCGACATCGCGCTGCCGTCTGCCACGCAGAACGAAATCAACGGCGACGATGCCCGCAAGTTGGTGGCCAACGGCGTGATGGCCGTGAGCGAAGGTGCCAACATGCCTTCCACTCCGGAAGCCATCCGCGTGTTCCAGGAAGCCAAGATTCTCTACGCTCCGGGCAAGGCAGCCAATGCCGGCGGCGTATCCGTATCCGGCCTCGAAATGAGCCAAAACTCAGAGCGTCTGTCTTGGACAGCCGAAGAAGTGGACAACCGCTTGCACTCCATCATGGAGAACATCCATCAAAACTGCGTGAAGTACGGTACGGAACCCGATGGCTACGTCAACTACGTAAAGGGCGCCAACGTGGCCGGCTTCATGAAAGTGGCCAAAGCGATGATGGCACAAGGCATCGTATAGTCCACCCCCAATAGGATGACAAGTAAGAAGGATGTGCCCCGAAAAGGGCATATCCTCTTTTTTGTCTGTTTCAGGCCTTGAAACTGGGTGTTTCAGGCACTTGAAACCGAGTGTTCCAGGCTTTGAAACTGGGTGTTTCGGGCTTTGAAACTGGGTGTTCCGGGCTTTGAAACTTTGAAGCCTGGCTCCGAATCGCCATTCCCGGCGATTCAAAAAGCTTTTTCCCGCAGAAAAACACCATGCACCTCGCGCAGGAAGACTCTCGGCATGAAAAACAAATGAATTTGTTTTGTCCTGCGCTCGGTTTGCATTATCTTTCCATAAGATAAGCTGCACCTCGGCATGAAAAACAAACGAGTTTGTTTTGTCCTGCGCTCGGTTTGCATTATCTTTGCCCGTCAGACAAAAGAAATCACGACATAAAATGCAAACAAACTGAATCGCGAAGACGAACATGAAAAAACAAGAACTATACGACCGCGTCGCGGCCTATTTTGAAGAGGCCATGCCCGTGGCCGAAACCGAGTTGCACTACAACAGCCCATTCCAACTGCTGGTGGCCGTCATCCTTTCCGCACAATGCACAGACAAGCGGGTCAACATGATCACGCCACCACTCTTCCGCGACTACCCCACGCCCGAAGCCATGGCCGCCGCCTCGCCGGAAGTCATCTTCGAATACGTCCGCAGCGTGAGCTACCCCAACAACAAAGCCAAACACCTCGTGGGCATGGCGCGCATGTTGGTGGAAAACTATCACAGCCAAGTGCCGTCCGAACTGGACGAACTGGTCAAGCTGCCCGGCGTGGGACGGAAGACAGCCAATGTCATCCAGGCCGTGGTGTTCGACAAGGCCGCCATGGCCGTGGACACCCACGTGTTCCGCGTGAGCCACCGCATAGGCCTCGTCCCGTCCACCTGCACCACGCCCTACAGCGTGGAGAAACAGCTCGTGCGCCACTTCCCTGAAGCACTCATCCCCAAAGCCCACCACTGGCTCATCCTGCACGGACGCTATACCTGTACCGCACGGACTCCGAAATGCGAAACGTGCGGACTGAAGATGCTCTGCCGGCATTACCGCCACACCCATGGCAACCCCAAGCCCGCCGGCACTTTGCGCCCGAGCCCCGAAGCCGGCGGAGAGGGCATGGAAAAACAAGAAGAAAATAAGTAGGCACAAGCTTGCAAATCCGGACAAAAAGAACTAATTTTGCAAGGGACTTAAGTAGTCCTTACCTAATGATTGGAAAGTGAAAATTGACCTTTAAATAAAAAATGAAATGATGACGATTGACAACTACAAGTTTGCCGGCAAAAAGGCAATCGTACGTGTGGACTTCAATGTCCCCTTGGATGAAAACGGAAAAATCACCGATGACACGCGCATTCGCGGCGCGTTGCCCACGCTGAAGAAAATCTTGGGCGACGGCGGCGCACTCATCATCATGAGCCACATGGGCAAACCCAAAGGCAAGGTGAACCCGAAATTCTCCCTGAGCCAAATCGTGGATGCCGTATCCGAAAAGCTGGGTGTGGCCGTGAAGTTCGCTCCCGATTGCGCCAAGGCCGGCGACGCAGCCGCAGCCCTGAAGCCGGGAGAAGTGCTCCTGCTGGAAAACCTCCGTTTCTATCCTGAAGAAGAAGGCAAGCCCGTGGGCATCGACAAGGAAGACCCGGCCTACGAAGCAGCCAAGAAGGCCATGAAGGAATCACAGAAAGAATTTGCCAAGACATTGGCCTCTTACGCCGACTGCTATGTGAACGACGCATTCGGCACGGCCCACCGCAAACATGCTTCCACCGCCGTCATCGCCGACTATTTCGACGCCGACAACAAGATGTTGGGCTACCTGATGGAGAAAGAAGTGCAGGCCGTGGACAACGTGCTGAGCAACATCAAACGTCCGTTCACCGCCATCATGGGTGGTTCCAAGGTTTCCACTAAAATCGGCATCATCGAGAACCTGATGGACAAGGTGGACAACCTGATTCTTTGCGGCGGCATGACTTACACTTTCGCCAAAGCACAAGGTGGCAAAATCGGTAACTCCATCTGCGAAGACGACAAATTGGATTTGGCCCTCGACATCATCGCCAAGGCCAAGGCCAAAGGCGTGAACCTGGTACTGGGCACAGACTGCGTGGCAGCCGATGCCTTCTCCAACGATGCCAACACGCAAATCGTCCCGGCCAACAACATCCCCGACGGTTGGGAAGGTTTGGACGCTGGTCCCGAGACCCAAAAGGCGTTTGCCGAAGCCATCAAGGGCGCGAAGACCATCCTGTGGAACGGCCCCGCTGGCGTGTTTGAGTTCGACAACTTCACAGCCGGTTCGCGCGCCATTGCCGAAGCCATTGCCGAAGCCACAAAGGACGGTGCCTTCTCCCTCATCGGTGGCGGCGACTCCGTGGCTTGCATCAACAAGTTCGGCATGGCCGACCAAGTATCTTACATCTCCACCGGCGGCGGTGCCTTGCTCGAAGCCATCGAAGGGAAAATCCTGCCGGGTATTGCAGCCATCAAGGGTTAATCCTCTTTTGGACACATAACAAGACAAGAAGGGCGACTTGTGGAATACGGGTTGCCCTTCTTCATTCCAAGACATTTCATGAAAAAACTACGCCTACCCCATCTCTTTCTCTTCCTTGCAGGCTTGTGCGGTGCCTGCGGTTCCCACACCGAAACGGCAGACCCGGCCGAAACGGCGCGGCAAGACTCCCTTGCCCTGAAAGTGGCCCTGATGCCCACGCTCGACTGCCTGCCATTCTATTACGCCGACCGTTGCGGCATATTCAAAGACTTAGGACTAGATGTCCGCCTGCACACGTTCAACGCGCAAATGGACTGTGACACCGCTTTTGCCCGAGGGCATGTGGACTTTTCCTACACAGATCTGATTCGGGCCGCCTTGCTCCAGAGCCAAGGAACGGGACTTTATGTCATCATGCAGACGGATAGCTACCACGAATTGCTGACAGCCAGAAGCAAGCGCGTCCGCAATGCCAAGCAACTGAAAGAGAAAATGGTGGCCATCGCCCGCCATTCCGTCACCGACCTGCTGCTGGACACCGTGGTGGCCCAGTCCGGTCTCGACCCGTCCACCGTATATCACCCCCAAATCAACGACATCGTGCTCCGCTACGACATGTTGCGGAACGCCACACTCGACGCAGCCTTCTTGCCCGAACCCTACGCCACCCAAGCCCGCATGGACGGCGACCTCGGCATCTACGACAGCCGCCGCCAGCACATCCGTCTCATGGCCTTCATGGCCACCAGCCAGGCCACACAAGACAAGCGGAAAAAGGAACAGCTGCAACGCCTGTTCCGGGGCTACGACAAGGCGGTGGAGCAAATCAACCGCAAGGAAAACCCCGACAGCATACGCCGCATCCTGCTCTCCTATCCCGTGAAGGCGGAAACGGCCGACTCCCTGAAGTTGCCCCAATATAAACCTTACGAAAAGCCCAATGGAGACTGTGTGGACATGGCCTTGCATTTCCTGACCTACCGCAACCTCATCTCGCCGCAATACACAGGCGACACCCTCGTCAACACCCAAATCATTCAATAATAAAGCATGGACAAGAACAGTTTCGAACTCCTTTATAAAGATGCCGGGAAAGCCCTCGGCCAAAACCACCTGACCGACGCGCTCACGTGCATCCGCGGTCTTTTGTTCAATGCCGACAGCATGGAACTGAAAAACGAACTGGAATCCATCCGGCAGGACTATGGCATGATGCTCGCTTTCATGCGCCAAGGCGGAGACGACCCGCAACGCGACCTCATCCACCGCAGCCTGCTCAACCGCGCGTCCGTACTGTTGGACAAGTCTGCCCGGAATTTCCGGATTTCAACCGCACACGACATCTATACGGAAACCCTCCGCCGCCTGGGAAGCATGCCCGACGGGGATTTTGACAGCCTGAGCACCAAAGCCGACTTGCTGCGAGAGAGCTGGGAAGGAGGCATGCCAACGGACGAGGACAGGGAAAAGGCATTCTATGAGTCATACGACTTGCTGTTCGACTACATCTGGACCTCCCCCATTTCCAATAAGGAAGAGGCGGAGAAACTGACTTCGTTCATCGAACGCCAAGCCCCGATGCAACAAGCCATGCTCATCGGAGCCGTCATGCTAAGTGTGCAGCAATACTTCGACCCACAGAAGTTCCGCCTGTTGCTCCACTTCTGCCGCGCGGAAGACGCCACCGTGCGGGCACGTGCACTCACGGCAGCCGTCTTGGCCTACATACAATATGCCCCGCGCTTCCGCAACTATCCCGACCTGTGCGACGGGCTGGCCATGCTCGCACAGGACGAACGGCTGAAGGACGAGCTCATCCTGTTGCAACGCCAACTGCTGCTCAGCCGCGACACCGACAAGGCAAAAAAGAAACTGCAAGACGAAATATTCCCCGACCTGCTCAAGCACAGCAATTACCAACGCAACAAAATGGGGTTCGGACAAATAGAAGAAGACCTGGCCAAAGCCCTGCAAGGAGAACCCAACGCGGAATGGGAAAAGTCGAAAGGAAACAAGCAACTGGCCGACAACATGAAAGCCATCATCGCCATGGGACAGGAAGGCGTGGACATCAACATCGGCACATTCTCCGCCCTCAAAGGATTCCCATTCTTCCAAAAGCCGGCCCATTGGTTCGCGCCTTTCGACGAGCACCGCCCCGAAGTGGCAAGCATCTTCCCGCAAGGCAGCAACAACAATCCCGTCCGCCTGCTCATGGACACCGGTGCTTTCTGCGATTCGGACAAATATTCGCTTTGCATGATGTTCAACCAAATACCGGCCTCGCAAAAAGAGATGATGATGTCCCAAATCGGGACACAGATCGGCGGCCACGAAGAGACACTGAAAGACGCGGCCAAGGAAAGCCTGGACACCGTGCACATTTATCGCAGCTGTCTGCAAGACCTGTACCGCTTCTATAAACTTTTTCCGAGCCGCAACCAATTCAACGACCCATTCCGCCACGACCTGCTCTTCACACGCCATGACGTGCTGGGCACGATGCTGAAAGATAGCCGCTACCTGGCCGACATGGCTTCGTTCCTCATCCGACGGGAGTGCCACCAGGATGCCATCGAATACCTCGAAGAGGTGTTGCGCCACGAAACAGCCGACGCAGAAACACTGCAGAAAGTGGCGTTCTGCTACCAACACACGGGCAATCCCAGCAAGGCGATTTACTATTACCAGCAAGCCGACCTGCTGAACCCGGACAACGAATGGATACTGAAACAGATGTACCTGTGCCATGCCGCCCTCGGCCGCCACGAACTGGAACTAGGCTGTTTGGAGAAGCTCGTAATAATCAATCCCGGGGATGCCCGCCTGATTTCGGAAACCGGCCTGTGCCTGATGCAGCTCGGACGTTACGAAGAAGCTGCCAACCGTTTCTACGAACTGGAATACAAAGGAGAACGTGTGCTCCCGTCATGGCGAGCCATCGCATGGTGCAACTTCAAGATGGGCAGGCTGGAACAAGCCGACAAATACTACCGGAAAATCCTGCAACACGAAAAGGCCACATGGGAAGACTACCTCAACGCGGGGCACACGGCGTGGTGCCGCAAGCAAACACCCGAAGCCGTCGCGCTCTACCGGCAATACATCGAACGCTACCGGCTGAAAAAGAACACGGAAGGCGCGTCCCCGCTCAAGCCTTTCGATGACGATCGGGAAGAACTGCTTCAACACGGCATCCCCTCCCTCGACATTGACCTCATGCACGACCTGTTGCAGCCCGCCCCGGCAGAATAACCTCGCATTGCCTTCTACTTTATATATATGGGAAGGGGATGCAAAATTGAGGCGACCGTACCAAATGCTCAAGCAAACCGTCAAATAACAACATAGCAGAATAATATGGCTGACTTCGACAAATACATCCGGCAAAGCGAACCCGATAGGCATATAGAAGGTGCATTACCATAAACACCCTCAAACAGATAGCACAGAAAGGAGAATGGGGAAAAAGCGGGAAATGGGCTGTTAAAAAGATGAATCTGAACCGCCAAATTCTATAGAAAAATGAATAAGACATATCAAATAGACGGACAGAGCCTTCAAAAAGCCCAAAAATTGTTCGAGACGGGCGACATCGACAAGATGGAAGTCGGGACCACAAAAGGATTGTGCGACATCCACCGATATCTTTTCGACGGGCTTTATGACTTCGCGGGCAAGATACGCAGCCAGAATATAGCCAAAGGCGGATTCCGTTTTGCCAACTGCCTGTACCTGGAAGCCATCCTGCCTGTCATTGAGAAGATGCCGGAAAATTCCTTCGAAGAAATCATTGCCAAATACGTGGAAATGAACATCGCCCATCCGTTTATGGAGGGGAACGGACGTGCCACCCGCATCTGGCTGGATATGATGCTAAAAAAGCAACTTGGCAAAGTTGTGGACTGGCAAACCGTTGACAAAGACCTTTATCTGCAAGCCATGGAGCGAAGCCCCATCAACGATTTGGAACTTC
>CALUFQ010000035.1 GCA_944319925.1 uncultured Paraprevotella sp. | reverse complement strand
AGCGTCTTCTGCTCCATCTCGATTTCCTGCTCGCGGTAGGCCATGAGCTGCTTGTGCAGCGCGTCCTCCTGCGCCTCCACCTCCTCTATCAGTTCGGGGTTGGACAGCAACAGGATGGTGTCGCCCTGCTCCACCCGCGCACCCTCCTCCACGACGATGCGCTCCACGTAGCCGCCCACGCGGCTGTTCACCTTCAGGGCCAGCATGGGCTGCACCACGCCCTCCTGCTCCACATACTCCAGGAAGTCGGCCTCCGCCACTTCGGCGATGCCCAACGCCCCGGCCGACACCCGTTGCCGGGCGGGCGAGCATTGCAGCACCAGCGTGTAAACGGCCAGTGCGGCAAAGAGCACGCCTCCAATCACGTAATACTTGTGGCGCACGAGCCACGGTTTCTTTTGTAACTTGATATCCATAAGATGTACCTTTTATTCTATCAATCCTTCATAGTCCGCCTGCAAGGGCCGCCCCGCGCGGAAGTCGTACAGCGTCAGGCTGCGCAGGGTGTAGTAGAGGCTCCAATAGGTGTGCAGGGCGTTCAGGTAGTTCCGGCGGGCGGCATCCTTCTCCTCGATGGAAGCGTTCAGGTCGAGCACGCTGGACCGTCCCAACAGGTAGAGGCGGCGGGCCACCTCGCTACGGCGCAAGGCCGTGCTGTCCGTCCGGGCCGCCACGCGGACGCGCATCGCCTGCAGGTTGAACTGCCCGACGAGCTTGCGCACGTTCTGGTCGAAGTCCGTGAGGCTCTGCTCCACCTGCGTCTCCACCAGGTCGCGCTGCGAGCGGGCCACGCGCACCTGACCGCGTCCGCGTCCCCAGTCCAGGATGGGCAGGGTGATGCCGACGCTCACGGCCTGCTGTTGGGACGGGTCGCGGTAAACCTCGGAGAAGCGGTCGGAAGTCTGCGTCAGGCCGAAGCGGAGATAGAGGCTGGCCTTCAGTCCGGCATTGGCCTTGGCCTGCGCCACGCCCGCGTCGGCCTCCACCCGTCGGCGTTGCAGGTTCGTGATGTCCGGGCTGTGTACGCGGGCCCATTGCAGGGCCTCTCCCTCGTGGACCACCACGTCCGGCAACCCGTCCGACACCCGGATGTCCGGCAACGAATCGCCGTCGGACAGCCCCAGGTAGGAACGCAGGTCCAGGGCGCACTCCTTCATCGCGATGCGGGCGTCCATGCGGTTGGTCTCCTCGTTCAGCAGGTTGACCTCCAGCTGGAGCATCTCGTTCTCCGTCGTGGTCCCGATGCGGTAACGCCCCTGGGCGAAACGGTAGAGCGTGTCGGCCTGGGCATAGTTCTGGCAGGCCGTGCGGTAGTCGCTCTGTGCCAGAACGAAGGCGAAGAACTTGTCCACCGCCGTAGCGGCCACCAGTTCCAGCGTCTCCAGATAGGCGCGGCGGGCCTCCTCGTAGCGCAGGGGATAGATGCGGCGGTTCCACTTCAGGCTGTTGTAGCCGAAGAGCGACTGGCTGTAGGCCACGTTCACCGGCACACTTTTCCACGAGAACGTCTTGTCGCTCAACAAGTCCATCCGCTGCAGCGAAGTCTGCAGGGAGAGTGTGCCGCCCGTCCAGGCGATGTTCTGCTGCAGGGAGAGCGAGAGGTCGGTGTTCAGGTAGTTCTGCTCCACGAAGCGCACCGACCCGTCGTCCATGGTCACCTCGTTGATGGCGCGGTCCAGCCCGGGGTTCGAGGTGAGCGTGAGCGACGGCAGGTAGTTCGCACGATAGGAACGGTAGTCCCAATAGGCCGAACGGAAAGTGTGGCGGGCGGCCTGCGCGTCCGGCGAGGACTGGCAGGCCAAGGCCACCACGTCCTCCAGCCCCCAATTCCCCGCCATGCGGACGGACTGGGCCGCCAAGGGAGAAGCCAGCCACAGGCCGCACCACCCGGCCACGCACTTGTTGATGATAGCATATACGTTCATGTGCCTCATGTCCCGTTTCTTTTCCAAGATTTCTTTCAAACTTCGTGCCATAAAACGCAACCATTCGCATACCAACGACTTACAGGAGTCAAACCATCTCAAACCAGTGCGGAAACGCACTTTCCGTGAGCGAAATCGCACAAAAAAGATTAGGAGATGCGGCATTCCTACCGCACAACAACCGGGAAAATGAGACTGCAGAATGAGTTCCACTCGCAGAAATGAACAGCCCGCCTTGGGAATCGTGAATTTCAAGGCTTGAAACTGTGAGTGCCAAGACTTGGTATTGCGGACACCAATGGCGTACCAAAAACAAAAAAGCCTTGGAAATCCGGAAGAGTATGCTTATTTTTGCCCCCGACAACAACGACAGACATGGCCGAATTAGGAAAAATTCTCATCATCGACGACAACGAGGACGTGCTCCTCGCCCTGAACCTCCTGCTCCGCCCGAAGGCCGAGAAAGTGAAAACCATGCGCTCGCCGGAACGCCTCGTACACGCCATGACGGACTTCCGGCCCGACCTCGTCCTGCTCGACATGAACTTCACCCGCGACACCGTGAGCGGACAGGAAGGCATGGAGTGCCTGCAGGCCATCCTGAAGCTCGACCCGAACACGGTGGTCATCATGATGACAGCCTACGCGGACACGGACAAGGCCGTGCAGGCCATCAAGGCCGGCGCCACGGACTTCGTGTCGAAACCCTACGACAACGACAAGCTGCTGGCCACCCTCCATTCGGCCATGAAGCTGCGCCGCCTGCAGGCCGACGCGGCACGGCTGCAGGAACGGGTGGAGGCCCTCAGCGCGGAACGGGAGGAGGCCCGCCCCCGGCTCATCGGCGAGTCGGACTGCATGAAGCGCGTGGCCGGCCTCCTCGGACAAATCGGCGGGACGGACGTCAACGTGCTGCTCCTCGGCGAGAACGGGACGGGCAAGGACGTGCTGGCCCGCCTGCTCGTGGACCGCTCCGCACGAGCCACCGAGCCTTTCGTGCGCATCGACGTGGGTGCCGTGCCGGACACGCTGTTCGAAAGCGAGCTGTTCGGCCATGAGAAAGGAGCGTTCACCGATGCCCACCAAGGCAAGAAAGGGCGGATGGAACTGGCGCACGGCGGCACGCTCTTCCTGGACGAGGTGGGCAACCTCTCCCCTTCCGCACAAGCCAAACTGCTGACAGCACTAGAAAAGAAGCGCATCGTCCGCGTGGGCGGCACCAAGGAGATTCCCATCGACGTGCGCCTTATCTGCGCCACCAACGCCGACCTGCACACCCAAGTAGCGGACGGCCGCTTCCGGCAAGACCTCTTCTACCGTATCAACACCGTGGAAATCCACATCCCGCCCCTGCGCGAACGGGGACACGACATCCAGCTGCTGGCCGACTTCTTCCTCGAAAAATACGCCCGGAAATACCACAAGCCCGTGAAAGGCATCACCCGGGACACCCGCAACAAACTCCAGCAATACCCTTGGCCGGGCAACGTGCGCGAACTGCAGCACACCATCGAACGGGCCGTCGTGCTGAGCCACAACGAACGGCTCGCCCCGGAAGACTTCCCGCTCTATCCCGCCCCGGCGAAAGCCGTGCCCGAGACCCTCAACCTGCAGGAACTGGAACGCCAGGCCGTGCGCCGCGCCCTGCAACTGAGCGAGGGACACCTGAACCAGGCTGCCGAGATGCTGGGCATCACGCGCTACACACTCTACCGCAAAATAGAAAAACTGGGACTATGAAAGCCACGCGCCTCCTCCGGCCCGCCGCCATCGCCGCCAGCCTGTTCCTGACGGCCACCGGCACTTTCTTCTTCGCGGAGAAAAGACTGTGGCTCTCCGCCTCGATTTGCCTCCTCGCATTCGCCGGTACCTGCATTTGGCTTCACCGCAAGCAGAACCGGCAAGTCCGCATCCTCCGTTCCTTCATCCAGCAGAAAAGCCACGGAAGGACCAACGAGCTGCCCGTCCTCGACACGGGCGGAACCGCAAGCACCGCCGAGCTGGAACGCGAAATCGAAAACATGCTGGCATCGTACAGGAAACAGCTGCTGGACGAGACTGCACAACAACAATACTACAAGCACCTGCTCGACCACGTGGACACCGGTGTGGTGTCATGCGACGAAAAAGGACAGATACAATGGATGAACCGGGCCGCCGAACAGCAACTGGGACCGCGCCCCGTCCTGCCGGAAGCGTGGCTGGCCTCTCCCTCGGGCACTGCCCGCATCGTCCACGTGGAACGGCACGGACAAATCCACGAGCTGCTGCTGTCGCTCACCCGCTTCACCCTCGAATCGCACCCCCTGGTTCTCCTCACGCTGCGCGACATCCGCCACGTGTTAGAACAGCAAGAAATCGAATCGTGGAAAAACCTCACGCGGGTGCTGACCCACGAAATCATGAACTCGCTCACGCCCATCCTCTCGCTGAGCAAGACCCTCATCTCGGCTGACTACACGCAACCGTCCGACCCGGAGCAACAACAGCTCATCAGGCAAGCCCTACAGGCCATCCACCACCGGAGCCAAGGCCTGCTGGACTTTGTGGAAAACTACCGGAAACTGACGCGCCTGCCCGCCCCGTCCTACTCCACGATTCCGGCAGACGAGCTTTTCAGCCACCTGCGAAAGCTGTTCCACGACCCGCACATCACCTTCGACCAACCCTATCCCGGCTTCACCTTCCGGGCCGACCGCGGGCAAATGGAGCAGCTGCTCATCAACCTGGTGAAGAACGCCCGCGAGGCATCCGCCCCCGCAGGCGGGATAGAAGTAAGCCTGCGACGCGACGTGGACACCGACGAAGTGCTCCTCAGTGTGCAAGACCACGGCACGGGCATCCCCGCCGACGTGCAGGAACGCATCTTCGTCCCCTTCTTCACCACCAAGCCGGACGGATCCGGCATCGGCCTGAGCCTCTGCAAGCAAATCGCCTACCAACACCACGGCTACCTCTCCGTGCGCTCCGTGCCGGGCAAAGGCAGCCGCTTCGTCCTCCGCATCCCGAGGAAGGGAACTCTTATTCCACCGTGACAGACTTTGCCAAGTTGCGCGGCTGGTCCACGTCCTTTCCCTTGCACACGGCGATATGGTATGCCAACAGCTGCAGGGGAACGGCTGTCACTAACGGGTCGAAACATTCCATCGTCTCGGGCAATTCAATGACCTCGTCGGCCAAGTCCCTAATCTTCGTATCTCCTTTGGTCACGATTGCGATGACACGGCCTTGCCGCGCCTTGACCTCCTGGATGTTGCTGACCACCTTGTCATACAACCCGTTGCGCGTGGCAATGACAAACACCGGCATCTCGGAGTCGATGAGCGCGATGGGGCCATGCTTCATTTCCGCCGCCGGGTAACCTTCGGCGTGGATATAAGAAATCTCCTTCAGCTTCAACGCGCCTTCCAAAGCCACGGGATAACTGTAACCGCGACCCAGGTAGAGGCAGTTGCGCGCGTAGGTGAACATCTTGGCCAACTGGGCAATCTGGTCGTTGGCCTTGAGCGCCTCTTTCATCTTGTCGGGAATGGCCACCAGTTCATGTACCATTTTGACATACTCCTCTTGCGAGATAGTGCCCCGCGCCTTGGCCAAAGCCAGCGTCAGCATGGCCAACACCGTGACCTGCCCCGTGAAAGCCTTGGTGCTGGCCACCCCGATTTCCGGCCCCACGTGAATGTATGCCCCCGTATGCGTCGCCCGAGGGATGGACGAGCCGACCGAGTTACAAATGCCAAAGACAAAAGCCCCTTGTTTGCGGGCCAGCTCGATGGCTGCCAAGGTGTCGGCCGTCTCACCGGACTGGGAAATGGCAATGACCACGTCGGTGGGCAGGATGACAGGATTGCGGTAACGGAACTCAGACGCATATTCCACATACACGGGGATGCGGCAATAATTCTCGATAAGTTGCTGCCCGATAAGCCCCGCATGCCACGATGTGCCACAGGCCACGATGATGAAACGGCTCGCGCCGAGCAACTTGTCCTTGTGGTCGATGACGGCGGAAAGCGTCACGTTGTCCGCGTCCACGTTGATACGCCCGCGCATGCAGTCGCGCAGGCAATCAGGCTGTTCGAAAATCTCTTTAAGCATAAAGAACGGGTAGCCGCCTTTCTCCAACTGCCCGAGATTGATGTCCACCGTCTTCACGGTGGGGTGCATCCGCGTGTTGTCCATGTCCACCACCTTCAGCTCGTGCCCCGGACGAATGACGGCGATGTCGCCGTCTTCCAGGTAAACCACCTTGTCGGTATATTCCACGATGGGCGACGCGTCCGAAGCCAAGTAGAAATCATGTTCATGCCCGATGCCCACCACCAGCGGGCTGCTCTTGCGCGCGGCAATGATTTGCTCGGGGTGACGTTTGTCGAGGATGGCAATGGCGTATGCCCCGATTACCTCGTGCAACGCGACCTGCACGGCCCCCAGCAAGTCCAAGCCATTGCTCATTTGGATATATTCAATAAGCTGCACCAGCACCTCCGAGTCCGTCTGGCTGCGGAACTTCACCCCGCGTTGCACCAGCCGCTCCTTCAGCGTGGCATAGTTCTCGATGATGCCGTTGTGGATCAAAGCCAGGTTGCCCGAAGCGGAATAATGCGGATGGGCGTTGGCCGCACAGGGTTCGCCATGCGTGGCCCACCGGGTATGCGCGATGCCCACGTGCCCGCTGACATCCTTCGACTCCACGGAACGCTCCAAGTCTGCCACCTTGCCTTTGGCCTTATACACGTTCAACTCGCCCGTGTCGCTGATGAGCGCCACCCCCGCACTGTCATAACCACGATATTCCAAACGCTTCAACCCCTTTATCAATATGGGATAAGCTTCCTTTTTTCCTATATAACCGACAATTCCACACATGTGAATTTCTTTTTTTCTGTTAAGTATATGCAATATATAAACGGACAAAAACCGATTATCTTGCAAAAGTACATCTTTTTAAGCATTTTTAGGGCATCCACAACCAAAAAACGCCTATCTTTGCAGTCACACATCGCATCTTCCCCGCCAAAATGAAACGACACATGGAAAAAGAGGACAAACATATACATATAAAAGAAGCACACGAAAAAGTCGAAGCGGGAGACCCGTTGGCGGCTATCGCCGTGCTGACACAAATCCTTGCACAAGACGGAAACGACAAAGAAGCCCTCTTGCTGCGCGCCGAAGTGTTCCAAAGCATGGGTTGCCCGAAAGAGGCCGAAGCCGACATCGACCGCATTCTCCCCGCAACCGAAGATTCCCCGGAAGAAGCCCTGCTCCGCAAAGCGGCCCTGCGCCTTGCCCAAGGAGACGCGGAATCGGCCATCTTATATTATAATAAGGTGAAGGAACAGCACCCCCGTCAAGGGAATGCCTACATCGGACTGAGCACCGCCTACACGGCCACACACCGGCTCGACTTGGCCCTGGCTGTTATGGACGAAGCCCTGAAACGCCTGCCGGACTTCAGCGAAGGATACAAGGAACGGGGACGTGTCAGATTTCTGCTACACGACCAGGCCGGCGCGATGGACGACCTGAAAAAGGCATTGGAAACCTCGCCCGACACAATGAAAGCATTGGGCGGGAAGTTCAGCAATATTTGATGGGACAATCAGGCTGATTGGCCTGGTTTGTCCCGCTTGCGCGTCATCAAAATTAGGTATTTTGAAACAAAAATCTGTTTTTTCGCGAAAAAAACAACGCCAAGATTGGCAGAAAACAAAAAAATGCCTAATTTTGCCACATATTCAGAAAGTGCAAAACATGAGAGAATTGTTCAATACATACTTTTACTTCTTCTTTTACTTTTACTTTAGCCACAAAGTGAAGCGGGAAGTCGTGTATGTACCAAACAGAAAACCATATTAACAAACATAAAAACGATTAAGTCCCGCTTCCGACCGAAGCGGGACTTTTTTGTAAAACGACAAACCAAGAAACATGAAACGAATCGCAATCCAAGGCATCAAAGGCTCATACCACGACATGGCCGCCCACTATTACTTCGAACATGAAGACATCGAACTTATCTGCTGCGCCACGTTCGAGGAAGTGTTCGACACCGTGAAGCGGGACAGCACCATCATCGGCATGGCCGCCATCGAAAACACCATCGCCGGCAGCCTGTTACACAACTATGAGCTGCTTCGCAACAGCGGGCTGACCATCGTGGGGGAACACAAACTGCGCATCTCGCACAGCCTGCTTTGCCTCCCCGAAGACGATTGGAACGACCTCCAGGAAGTCAACTCCCATCCCGTGGCACTCATGCAATGCCGCGATTTCCTGGGACACCACCCCGCACTCAAAGTGGTGGAAGCCGGAGACACCGCCGGGGCGGCCGAAATCATCAGCCGCGAACAGCTGCACGGCCACGCCGCCATCTGTTCCAAATTTGCCGCCCCGCTCTACGGCATGAAGGTATTGGAAGAAGGCATTGAAACCAACAAACACAACTTCACCCGCTTCCTCGTGTTCTGCCAGCCGCAACGCGCCAACCTGCTGCGCGACATCCGGCAGACCAACAAGGCCAGCCTGGTCTTCACTCTTCCCCACGAACAAGGTGCCCTCTCGCAGGTGTTGTCCATCCTCTCGTTTTACAAGCTGAACCTGACCAAAATCCAGTCCCTGCCTTTCGTGGGCAAGGAATGGCAATACATGTTTTACGTGGACTTGGCGTTTGATGATTATACCCGTTATTCGCAAAGCATTGACGCGATTACCCCGCTGACCAAGGAACTCAAAATTTTAGGAGAATATCAAGATGGAAGACAGACAATTTAACCCGGGCATACGGCCTGCCGACCGGCTGGCCGCCGTGAAAGAATACTACTTCTCGGTGAAGCTCAAAGAAGTGGCTCGCATGAACGCGGAAGGCAAGGACGTCATCAGCCTGGCTATCGGAAGCCCCGACATGCCCCCTTCGCCGAAGACCATCGAGACATTGTGTGAAGAAGCACACAAGCCCGACGCGCATGGCTACCAACCCACCGTGGGCATCCCGGAACTGCGCCGCGCCATGGCCGCATTCTACAAACGCTGGTACGGCGTGGACTTGGACCCGGACAGCGAAATCCAGCCGCTCATCGGCTCCAAGGAAGGCATCCTGCACGTGACGCTCGCCCTCGCCAATCCCGGCGACCGGGTGTTGGTGCCCAACCCCGGCTATCCCACCTACACCTCGCTCAGCAAACTGCTAGGGGAGCAAATCACCTACTACGACCTGCTGCCCGAAAACGGATGGCAACCGGATTTCGATGCCTTGGAACAGATGGACTTGACGGGCGTGAAAATCCTTTGGAGCAATTATCCGAACATGCCCACGGGTGCCAACGCACGTCGCGAAACCTACGAGAAACTGGTGGACTTCGCGCAGCGGCACAACATCGTCATCGTCAACGACAACCCTTACAGCTTCATCCTCAACCATGAGCGGCTGAGCATCCTGCAAGTGCCCGGTGCCAAGCAATGCTGCATCGAATTCAATTCCATGAGCAAAAGCCACAACATGCCGGGATGGCGCGTGGGCATGCTGGCCACGAATGCGGAATTTGTGAAATGGATCCTGAAGGTGAAGAGCAACATCGACTCAGGCACCTTCCGCCCCATGCAGCTGGCTGCGGCAGCCGCCTACCAAAACGATACCGAGTGGCACGAAGAAGCCAACTTCCGTGTCTATGCCGAGCGGCGGGCCTTGGCCGAACAAATCATGACCACGCTGGGATGCACCTTCGACCCGTCGCAAGTGGGCATGTTCCTGTGGGGACGTATCCCTGACAGTTGCAAGGACGTGGAACAGCTCACGGAAAAAGTGCTCCACGAAGCCCGCGTGTTCATCACCCCGGGGTTCATCTTCGGCAGCAACGGCAAACGCTACATCCGCATTTCGCTCTGCGCCAAGAAAGAGAAACTGGCAGAAGCGCTCAAGCGCATACAAGCCGTATTTAACCACTGACCAAACAAACACTGACTATATGGACAATCTACAACTTTCTCCCCTGAATATTCCGGGAGTGGACGACAACAAGCGACCCCTCGTCATCGCCGGCCCGTGCAGTGCCGAAACCGAGGAACAAGTGATGAACACCGCCCGCCAGTTGGCCGACCGGGGCTGCAAGATATTCCGTGCCGGCGTGTGGAAGCCGCGCACCAAGCCCGGAGGTTTCGAAGGCATGGGCGAAGCGGCCCTGCCCTGGATGCAACGGGTCAAGGAGGAAACAGGCATGCTCACCGCCACCGAAGTGGCTATGCCGAAACATGTGGAGGCCGCGCTCAAGGCGGGCATCGACCTGCTGTGGATTGGAGCGCGCACCACGGCCAACCCCTTTGCCATGCAGGAAATCGCCGACTCGCTCCGGGGCGTGGACATCCCCATTTTGGTGAAAAACCCCGTGAACCCGGACATTGAGCTTTGGATTGGCGCGTTGGAACGCATCAATGGCGCGGGCATCACCCGCTTAGGGGCCATCCACCGCGGTTTCTCCAGCATCGACCAGAAAATTTACCGCAACGCCCCGATGTGGCACATCCCCATCGAGTTGCACCGCCGTCATCCCGACCTGCCCATCATCTGCGACCCGAGCCACATCGGCGGACGCCGCGACCTGATAGCCCCGTTGTGCCAACAGGCCATGGACATGGGATTTCGCGGGCTCATCGTGGAAAGCCACTGCAACCCGGACAGCGCGTGGAGCGACGCCAAACAACAGGTGTTGCCCGAAGTGCTCGATTTCATCCTCGACCGGCTGGTCATCCGCGAAAACATGGAAACCACGGAAAGCCTCTCGGCCCTGCGCACACAAATCGACGAGATAGACAACGAGCTGATGAACCTGCTCACACGCCGCATGCGCATCAGCCGCGAAATCGCCACTTATAAGAAGGAGCACAACATGGCCGTGGTACAGACCGGACGCTACTCCGAAATCCTTGACAAGCGCGGCGCGCAAGGCTCACTGTGCGGCATGGATGCCGACTTCGTGAAAAAAATCTTCGAAGCCATCCATGAGGAGAGTGTGCGCCAGCAAATGGAACTCATCAACAAATAACACGGACAAGCCATGAGAATACTGATTCTTGGAGCCGGGAAAATGGGCTCCTTCTTCGTGGACCTGTTGAGTTTCGAGCATGAGACCGCCGTGTTCGACATCGATGCCAAACGCCTGCGCTTCATGTACAACACGCAGCGGTTCACCTCAATGGACGAAATCGGCAATTTCCGTCCCGAACTGGTCATCAACGCCGTGACTCTGAAATACACGCTCGAAGTGTTTCGCCAGGTCATTCCCCATTTGCCCCAAGACTGCATCTTGAGCGATATCTCTTCGGTCAAGACGGGATTCAAGGAGTTCTACGAAAGCACAGGAATGCGTTATGTCAGCACCCACCCGATGTTCGGTCCCACGTTTGCCAACCTCGGCAGCCTGAGCCACGAAAACGCCATCGTCATCAACGAAGGCGACTACATGGGGCGCATCTTTTTCCGCGACCTCTACAACCGGCTGGGGCTTCACGTATGTGAATACAGCTTCGACGAGCACGACGAAACCATGGCCTACTCGCTGAGCATCCCGTTTGTCTCGACCTTCGTGTTCGCTGCCGTGATGAAACATCAGGACGCACCGGGCACTACCTTCAAACGCCACCTGGGCATCGCCCAAGGCGTGTTGAGCGAGGACGACGGCCTGTTGCGCGAAATCCTGTTCAACCCACGCACCAAAAACCATGTGGAACGCATCCGGGAAGAGCTGAAAGACCTCATCGCCATCATCGACGCGCGCGACGAGGACGCGCTCAATGCCTATCTTACCCGCATCCGGGAGAACATCAAATAGGAAGAAGCGGGTGTAGCAAAATCTGCGAGAAGCAACTGCTCCGCCTTGTAGGGGAGCTGGCCCAACGGGCCTGAGGGGTTTCACACCCACGGACACACACATAAAGTATGCCTTTATGGACGTGAGACCCCTCCGTCGCTTCGCGCCACCTCCCCTACAAGGCGGAGGAGTTTATTTCGGCACACTCTCTTTCCTTTTCCCGATTCTTTTCGCTAACTTTGCGGTATGAAGAAAATCATACTCATTACGGGAGGAGAACGCTCCGGGAAGAGCGTCTATGCCGAGCAGCTTGCGCTCAGCCTTTCTTCCAATCCCGTCTATCTGGCCACGGCCCGCATCTGGGACGAAGAGTTCCGCCAACGGGTGGCCATCCACCGCGAACGGCGCGGCCCGCAATGGACGAACATCGAAGAAGAAAAACATCTGAGCCGCCACGACCTCACGGGGCGGACGGTGCTGGTGGACTGCGTGACCCTTTGGGCGACCAATTTCTTTTTCGACCATCGCCCGCAGGCCGCACTTCCGGCACACGATGGCACGGAAACGGTGGAAAGCCGCCAAGCACGAGCCGGCATCAGACAAGTGGAAGAAACCCTGCAAGCCATCCAAGAAGAATTCATGCGCTTCACCGCGCAAGACGCCACATTCATTTTCGTGACCAACGAAATCGGCATGGGCGGCGTCTCCACCCAGGAAGTGCAACGCCGCTTCACCGACCTGCTGGGGTGGACCAACCAGTTCGTGGCCGCGCAGGCCGACGAGGTCTATCTGATGGTGAGCGGCATTCCCGTCAAAATCAAATGACACCCATGAAGACATTCCGCATCTCTGCGCCCGACGAGGCCATGCGCCCCGCGCTGCAAGACAAAATCGACAACCTGAACAAGCCCAAAGGTTCCATGGGGAGGCTCGAAGAGCTGGCCCTGCAAATCGGGCTAATCCAACAAAGCCTGAACCCGGTGTTCCGGCATCCCTGCCATTTGCTTTTCGGTGCCGACCATGGTATCGAACGCGAAGGCGTAAGCGTCTCCCCCCGCGAAATCACGTGGCAACAGATGATCAACTTCAGCCGCGGCGGGGGCGGCGTGAACATGTTCTGCCGTCAACACGGCTTCGAACTGTTCCTTATCGACATGGGCGTGGATCATGACCTTACCCCCTACCCCTCTATCCTGAACCGGAAAATCGCAAGAGGCACCCGCAACTTCCTTCACGAACCCGCCATGACCTCCGAAGAGGCCGACCGCTGCATCAACATCGGTGCACAGCTGGTTTCCGATTGCCATGCCAAGGGATGCAACATCATCTCCATCGGGGAAATGGGCATCGGCAACACCTCGCCCTCTTCGGTGTGGATGCACCTGCTCACGGACATCCCGCTGGAACAATGCGTGGGGGCCGGTGCCGGACTGAACAACGAAGGCATCCGCCACAAGCTTGACATCTTGCGACAAGCCGTGGCACATTTTCAGGCCACCTGGGCCGGCGACCGCCCGGCACCTGAAGTGGTCATGCGCCATTTCGGCGGTTTCGAGATGGTGGCCGCCGTCGGTGCCATGCTCCGTGCTGCCGAACTCGGCATGGCCATCCTCGTCGATGGCTTCATCATGACGGCCTGCATGCTGATGGCCACGCGACTTTGTCCCGCCGTGCGTCCCTATGCAGTTTACTGCCACGAAGGCGACGAGGCGGGACACCGCCTGTTGCTCCACGCCCTCCATGCCCGCGGGCTGTTACAGCTCGGTCTGCGCCTCGGCGAAGGCACGGGTGCGCTGTGCGCTTATCCCGTGGTGGATTCCGCTGTGCGTATGCTGGGCGAGATGAACAACTTCGAAAATGCACACATCACCAAATACTTCTAACCTAGGTATGTATCTATGACCGACCGCCTCCTTGCCGCACTGATGTTCTTCACCCGCCTTCCTTTTTGGCGCATCAAGCAGGTGGATGCCGCATGCTTCAAACACGTGGTGGACTATTGGCCTTTTGCCGGATGGCTCACGGGCGGTACAATGGCCCTTGTCTATTGGCTTGCAGCGGGCTGGTTTCCAGGAAGTGTCGCGGCGTTGTTGGCTGTCGGCACACGGATTCTGCTCACTGGCGCGCTCCACGAAGATGGGTTGGCCGACTGCTGCGACGGATTCGGTGGCGGCACGTCCCGCGACCGCATCCTGTCCATCATGAAGGATTCCCGCATCGGCACGTATGGCGTGTTGGGGCTTATCTTCTACATCGCATTGGCCGTAAACCTGTTGGATGCGCTTCCCTGTGCTCCCGTCGCCATCCTTGCTGCCGATGTCTATGCCAAGTCCTGCGCCAGCTTTCTCATCTGCCAGCTCCCTTACGGACGCACGGCGGAAGGTGCCAAGTCCGGCGTGGTCTATGCCGCTTGGGATGCCCGTGCCCTTGCGCGGCATGCCGGGCGTTGCCTGTTGGCCGTCGCCCCGACCGCCCTTCTGTTGGGCTACGCTGCCGGCCCGCACCTCTTTTGGGCTTACCTCGTTCCGCCCGTTGTGGAAATTCTCCTGGCGGCTTTCCTCAAACGGCGGATAGGCTGCTACACGGGCGACTGCTGCGGTGCCGCGTTCTTGCTCTGTGAATTGGGCTTTTATTTGGCCGCCGTGGCACTTACCTTTTATGTTTACTGACCTTTAAAACACATTTATCATGGAAGTCTATCTTATCCGCCATACTTCTGTCAACGTTCCCAAAGGCACTTGCTACGGTTTCACAGACGTGCCGCTCAAGCCCTCTTTCCGGCGCGAAGCCACGGCCACCCGCCTCAGGCTGCGCGGCCTGCGGTTCGACCGGGTTTTCACCAGCCCGCTCAGCCGGGCGGCCAAACTGGCCGCCTTCTGCGGTTTCCCTGATGCCATCCACGATGCGCGCCTCAAGGAGATGGACATGGGCGAATGGGAGATGCAGCGTTTCGACAACATCACGGACGAACGCCTGCAACTGTGGTACGACGACTTCCTCAACCAACCGACCACGGGCGGCGAGTCCTTCCGCCAGCTCTACGCCCGCGTGGCCGCATTCTTGGACGGGCTTCGGCAACAGTCCTTCTCCCGCGTGGCTGTCTTTGCCCATGGCGGGGTGCTGATTTGCGCCCGTGTCTATACCGGAGAGATTCCTTTAGAAGAAGGGTTCGAGCACTTGACACCCTACGGTGGAGTCGTGAAAATCAATCTCTGACACCATGAAACATCTTCTGTCCATCCTGTGCGTGGTTCTCTTGGCCGCCTGTTTGCCTGCGTTTGCCGCAGCCATGCCCTACGTATTTACCCGCCTGAGCGCACAAGACGGGTTGAGCGACAACCAAGTGCAACACATCCTCCAGCTTCCCGACGGGCGCATGGTGTTCACCACCCGGGGCAACATCAACCTCTACGACGGCATGCAGTTCCGTTACATCCACCGCAACGACTCCGACGTGTATGGCCTGAAAAACTACGTCGGGGCATATCATGTCTATGTGGGCGAAGATGACCTGCTATGGGTAAAGGACTGGAAAAGGGTGTGGTGTCTCGACCTGCGCCACGAACGTTACTTGGAACGTCCTGGCGAGGTGTTCCGCAAGCTGGGTATCACGGAGGAAGTGAACGACCTGTTCGTGGACTCCGGGCAGCGGCTGTGGCTGGTCACCGGAAACGGGTTGTGGGACAGCAGAAGCAAACGCTTCCTCCCGCTTCCCGTCGAAACCGGCATCTTGCAGGACGTGGAGACCGACGGCAAGCAGGCTTACCTGTTTTTCAACACCGGCATCCTCCGTTGCCACGCCCTCTCAGATGGCCGCCTTCTCTACCAAAGTGCGGCCTATCCCCCCGAAGAACGCCCTCGCTACGCCCATACCTCCCTCGTGGTGAAAGGACCGGACGGCAATTTCTACCAGATTCGGGCCGGACGCAGGGCCGCCCTCTTCGCCTTTTCGCCCCGCACACGCCAATGGCGCAAGCTCATGGATGCCACTACGCCCTTGCACACCCTCATCGTGCCCGACAGCCACACAGCCTACATCAGCAGCCTGAATGGCATTTGGGAAATCAATCTCCACACGGGAAGGCACACGTTCCAATCCACCATCGCCACGAATGAAGGCACGAAGATGGAAGCCGACCTCAACACCATTTACCAAGACCGCCAACACGGCATCTGGCTGGGCACGGGCAACCAAGGGCTGCTCTACGCCCACCCCGACCGCTTTGCCTTCACCTCCGCACCCACGAAAGAAGCCCTCCCCCTGCCCGCCCCCCTGGTGGAAAAAGCCGGGACGAGGGAAAGACACCGCCGGGGCATCCACGGACGGAGCTACAACGACGTATATACCGACAGCCGGGGATGGGTCTGGGCAGGCACGGCGGACGGGTTGCGCCTCTTCCTGCCCGGGGCGGACACGCCGCGCAACTATTACACGGAAGACGGGCTGGGCAACAATTTCATCCATGCCATTGCAGAGGACGAACGGGGGCGGATATGGGTATCCACCAGCTATGGCATCTCGCGCATCCTCGTGCAAGGCGGTTCCGACTCGCTCCAGTTCACAGCCTACCGCAGGGAAGACGGTACACTGAAGGAAGAATACCGCAACCAGGACGTCTGCGTCCTCGAAGACGGGCGCATCCTGATGGGGGGCATGGACGGCTGGACGCTCTTCCATCCCGACAGCGTGGAGATTCCTGCCTGCCATTTCCGTCCGCTGCTGACAGGATTATCCCTACACGGACAGCCGTTGGGCATCGCCACCGACTCCGCCGCCCGCCATCCCTTGCTGCCCCAAGCCCCTCCCTACGTGACGCACTATGAGTTCGACCATGACCAAAACTCCCTCGGATTCCATTTTTCCGCCCTCAACTATGCCTGGCCGGCACATACGTGGTTCCGTTATCGCCTGATTCACGAAAACGACTCCACCTGGTACATGGCCGACACGCAGAAAAGCGGCGGGCTGGTGGACGGAAAAGGCAACCTCCACCTGTCGTTCGCCATGTTGCCCCCCGGACACTACCGCCTCCAGGTCATGGCCTCCACCCGGGTCGGAGACTGGCAAGGGCAACCAACCGAGTTGTCTTTCATCATCCATGCGCCGTGGTGGCGCACACGCGCCGCTTACGCCGCCTACGCCATCCTCACCGTCCTGGCTGTCGCCGGCGGCACATGGCTCTATGCACGACAGTCCAAACGCCGCATACAACGCCAACATAAAGAAGAAATCTTGTTGTTGCGCATTCGCAACCTCCTCGAACGCTGCAACAACTACGAGCAGCAAAACGCCTGCCCTACAACTGAAACGCCTGCCGCACCCGAAACGAAAGAGGAACCTCCCATCAGCCCCGCCGACAACGAGTTCCTCAACAAAGCCATTTCTTTCGTGGAAGCCCACCTCGGCACACCGGGCTATTCTGTGGAACAATTGAGCAAAGACCTGTGCATGGAACGCAGCGGACTGTACAAGAAGCTGACCACCCTGCTTGACACGTCACCCAGTCAGTTCATCCGCAACGTGCGCCTGAAGCGGGCCGCCGACCTGATTCTCGAAGGGAAAATGAGCATCACGGAGATTGCTGAAACCGTAGGGTTCAGCTCCACCGGCTACATGAGCAAGTGCTTCATCGAGGAGTTCGGCTGCCGGCCGTCGGAGTATGCCGCGCGAAAAAAGGAAACATGCCGCAAGTGACCGGACGGCTTATCGGACTAGCCGGGCGAATAAACCTAATTAGTCCTAAAAATCCGCCCGGTTTAGTTTTTTTTCAGACTTTCCGTGCCGGAATCCCGCCCCGTCATGCTATATTTGCCCTCAAATCAATCCTCTTAAAACCTCTACGTATGAAAAATCGAATCATCGAATCCGTTATTTTGGCCGTGGGACTGGCTTTGGCGGGACTGTTTGTATGTAACGGGCTTTCCGACTTCTCCGCCCGCAGCCGCGTGGTGACAGTCAAGGGACTGGCCGAAATGGAAGTGAAGGCCGACAAGGTGACTTGGCCGCTCACCTACAAAGTGCTGGGCAACGACTTGGTGTCGCTCTACAACGAAATCAAGGAGACCAACAAGACCATCACCGACTTCCTGAAGAGCAAAGGCATCAAGGAAGAGGAAATCAGTGTCAACGCGCCCGAAATCATCGACACCAAGGCCGACCGCTACAACAACACGCCGCAACCCTACCGCTACAATGTGACCACCGTGGTCACCGTCACCTCGCGGCAGGTTGACTTGGTGCGCAGCCTCATCAATGAACAGAGCGAACTGCTCAAACAGGGCGTGGCCATCACCTCGGGCGACTACCGCTACAACGTGGCCTACGACTACACGAGCCTGAATGACATCAAGCCCAAAATGATTGAGGAAGCCACAAAGAACGCCCGCGCGGCGGCGGAGAAGTTCGCCAAGGACTCCGGCAGCCGCCTCGGAGGCATCCAGCGCGCCAACCAGGGTCAATTCTCCATCAGCGACCGCGACTCCAACACGCCCCACATCAAACGGGTGCGCGTGGTGACCACCATCGACTACCTGCTGGAAGACTGAGCCTCCCGAAAGGATATACGGTATGGATGCCTGCGAGATGAAAGTTTCAGAGCCTGGAACGCCGAGTTCCAGGAGCTTGAAACTTCACTGTCGCCTGCTATCTGATGAATGGATGTAGGAAAAGCAAAGGGGCAAGCCGTTTTTTTGCAGCGGCCTGCCCCTTTGCCTTTACGCCCCCCTTCTCTGCGAGGGGACGGACGTATTATTATTAACCAGTTACCACAAATCCCAATTGTTGTTGCGGTTGGCATCCACCTCAAACGGTTCCGTCAGGGAAGAAGCCTTCCCGCCGTAGCGGGTGCCTTCCAAGTTGGATTTTACCGATGCTTGCAGCATGGCGGTAGCACTTTCCATTTCCAAGGTTTCCACTGCGGGAGCCACATATTTGAGCTTTTCCATTTGTTGTTTCTTCTTTTGGGTTATACGACAGGCTTATTTCACGTATTTTTCACCGTCCACGACATACACGCCTTTGGGCAGGCCACGGAGGGCGTCGGCTTTGCGCACACCCGCTTTCACCTGCAAGCCACCCACGGTATAGACATCCACTGGCTTGTCGCCATCGGCTTTGGCATCCAAGACCTCCCCGACGCCCGTCACGATGCCGTCAATGGCAATCAGCAGGCGGTTCACCCGGTTGCCCGGATTCTCATCCAACTTGATGTAGGCGCGGTAGCCTTTCATCGGCACCGACACGTCGGCCAGATAGAAGGCATTGTCGGAGATGAAGAACTCACCGTTCGCGATGGTCATCGGGCTGTAGGTGCCGATGAGGCTCACGCCGTCCACCATCGCGCTGGTTGTCTCCGTGTTCGTCACGGCCACGTCCTGTAGCGTCAATTCCGTGGTGGCTGCTGCCGGTTTGACGAGGTAAGGCGTTCCGGCTTCGATGCGGGCGGCATCGGTGAAATTCAGCGTGTAGCTTTCGCCGTCCTTCTCCACGGAGGAGAGGGCTTTCACTTCGCTGAACACGGCTTTGGTTTGTGCCTCGTCGAGGCTGAACGGCACACAGAACGTGTTCCACGTGTCGGCCTTCAGCGAGCGCAAGATGTGGACATCCGTCATGCCCTCTTGCCCGTTCGTGTAGTCTTTCTCTTCATCAAGTTCCAACACGGGGCGGCTCACGGCATAGAGGCGGAAGTTGTCAATTTTGTACCACGTTTCCGCCGGGGCATCCGAGGTGGTCACACCGATGGTCACCGGCGTGTTGTCGGTAGCCACGGTGAAGTCGAGGCTGATGGTCTGCAGGGGATAGTAGTCGGTCATGCCTGCGGAGGGAACCTGGTCTTTGAAGTAAGCTATGGCGTCATCTACATATAACCGCTGGTTGCCCACGCGTTTCTCGTTTGTCCTGTCTGGCGCGTGCATATCGACTGTCAGCCGATAGGTGCCTGCGGGCAAGGTGATTTGCTGGCTGATGTCGGCATTTCTGCCAGTTGAATTGTCCCATACGTAAAACAGATGGTTTCCATCTGTGGCCAAGGGATTCTCAATGCCGCCACTGGAATTCACGCCCCAATTGGTGGTGTTGCAGTTTACTGTCCATCCGTCGGTGGAGCCGTTGTTTTCCTCGAAGCTGGGGTTTTTGATGTAATCCGCCGTGATGTCGGTCAGGCCGATTTCTTGGTCTTCGCTGTCCAGTACTACTTCTGTGGCCGTGCCGTCATAGGTCACCACGGCCTCGTACTGCGTCGTGTGCAGGTCGCCTGTGCCGCGGCGGGTCGAAACCTTGACGATGCGGAAGGTGCGGCTTTCCAACATGCCGTCGAACTGTCCGTTACGTGCGCCGATGGTCAGCGTCTGCGTGTCGTCGTCCCAAGTGAAGGGAATTTCCGTATAAGCTCCGTCTTCGTAACCATAACCATCGTTCTCGTCCTCATAGAGGGTGAAGCTGCCGTCGGCACCCGGATAGACGCGGATTTCGAGGTCGTCCCAAGGCTTTTCGGTGGAGTACTGCACGTCCGGCCCCCAGGGCAGGATGCTGCCCGCGCGGACGTAGAGCGGGATGATATCCACATTGGCCTGTTTGTTTACGGTCTGTCCGCCGTTGAGCGTTTCGCCCGTCCAGAAGTCAACCCACTTGGTGCCCTCCGGCAAGTAAACATTGCGGCCGGGCGCGGATTCCTGCACCACGGGTGCCACGAGGAAGGCGTCGCCGAACATGTATTCGTCCTTCACGTCGTAGCCCTGCGGGTCGCCGTTGAAGGCAATGGCCAGGGCACGCATGAAAGTAGCGTCGTTCTTATACACCTGCCATGCCGTGCTGTAAAGGTAAGGCAGCATGCGGTAGCGCATCTTCACGTATTTCAGGATTTGATCGTAGTCGCCCAGTCCGTCATCCGCGCTGCCAAACTGCCAAATCTCGCGCGGGGTGTTCGTGCCGTGGAAGCGCATCATGGGTGTGAACGTGCCAAACTGCATCCAGCGCATGTAGAGCTGTCGCCAATTGGGGTCGTTCACGCCGCCATAACCGCCAGTGAAGAAGCCACCAATGTCACTGTTCCAATAGGGAATGCCGCAGACGGAAAGATTGCAGGCCGCCGGAATCTGGGCCGCGAAGTTCTGCCAGCTGGCCGTCACGTCGCCGCTCCAGGTGTTGGCCCCGTAGCGTTGCTGTCCGGCGAAGGCCGAGCGGGTGAGTATGGACACGCGCTTGCCCGTCAGGTACGGATCACTCTTGGCTTCCAAGTCACGATGATGGGTGGACACGCCGCCCACATGGGCGATGGGGAAAGCGTTGCGCAGGCTGCGCCAAGTACGCCCCTCGCCGCTCACATAGTCCAAGTCGGACTCTTTCCAATTCAGATAGTCAGGTTCGGTGGAGTCCATCCAATAAGCGTCGATACCCTTGCTGATGAGACCGTTGTAGAGATACTTCCAATAGATGTCCCGCGCCCCCGCGTCATAGACATCGTATGGCTGTACGCCTTGGTTCCAAGGGTAGCTGTTGATAGGGATGAGCCGCCCCAAAGCGCCCAATTCATGGCCGGCCTCGGTGTCGCGCCCGAAGTTAGCCCAAATGGAAATCATCAGTTTGGCATTTTGGTCGTGCACATGGTCGATCATCTCTTCCGCGTCGCTGTAGGCCGGGTTCAGGAAGGCCAGGGCGTTCCATTGGTTGTCACCGCCCCAATACTGCCAGTCCTGCACGATGCAGTCAAGGGGCACACCTAGTTCACGGTACCGGTCAACGACTTCCCGCACTTCGGTGGTACTCATGTAACGTTCCTTGCTTTGGTAAAGGCCGAAATTCCAAAGCGGCATGAGCGGGGCTTTTCCCGTCAGTTCACGCATGGAGGCCAGCACATCGCCGCTGTCATCACCGCAGAGCACGTAATAGTCGATTTCCGTGCCGGTCGATTGGAAGCGGGTGCCTTCCTCGTTGTCCGTGAACGTGGTGGGCGAATAGTTGTCCCAGAAAAGGGCATAATTCTTGGTGGACTGGAAGTAAGGAATGCAGACCTTCATGTTGTCCTGCGCCAAGGTGAAAGTCAATCCGCGGCGGTTCAAGTTGCCGTCCTGGATTTGCCCCATGCCGTAAATCTGTTCGTCGTCCTCCAACTGGAAGGTGTTGGTGATTTGGTAGCTGTCGAAGGGGCCGTCCTTCTTGGCGAGGAACGAGGTGCCGCCTGCCTTTTCGCGGAGCAGCTCGGCACCGTTGTAGCGGAGCACCTCCACTTGTCCCGTGGCGAGGTGATAGACCACTTTCACTTTCGACGTGCTTACGGTCACGGTCTTGTTCTCCGTGTCTTCCGCCACTTTGCAAAGTCCGCTTTGCGGCGTGTCCACCACGGAAAGGCTCTTCTTGGCGATGTCCTCCGTGTAGCCTTTCACCACGCGCACGATGTCGTCGGCATAGCACATGATGTGGACGTATTGGTCGTTCAGCCGGGCT
Source organism: uncultured Paraprevotella sp. (assembly GCA_944319925.1). Taxonomy (GTDB): domain Bacteria; phylum Bacteroidota; class Bacteroidia; order Bacteroidales; family Bacteroidaceae; genus Paraprevotella. The sequence goes on along the minus strand of CALUFQ010000035.1, from coordinate 10,419 downwards.
TGGATGCCGTAGTCCGTGGTCTTGTAGGAATAGGTGACCACGGTGTTTTTATAGGTATCCATCGCGCCGCGTAGTTCGTTCAGCGCGTTGAAGGCAGTCGTGTAGTCCGTGGTTTCTCCCGTAGAGATGATGCCTTGTGCCACGTTGATGGCGTTCTCCACCGCCGTCTTGGCCTCCGACTGGACTACGTCATCTTGGATGGCGGCCTGTGCGTCTTGGATGGCCTGGCTCAATGCCTCCTTGGTTTCCGTGGTCAGGCTTTCGTCCGTGTAACCCAAAGTTTCCATCAAGACGGGATAGGTGGCAGCCGCCTCGTATGGGGCATAATAGCCAATGTCGGAGATGGTGGAGCTGCCGGTCGTGGAAGTCAGGCCTACGCAGTTGATGAACTCTTTCCCGCCTGACGAGAGTAAGATCGTAGGACTGCTGAAGTCCATGCCTCCGTTGATGGCAGGTGTGTTCTTCATGTCCCACAGTAGATAAGTGATGCCGTTTTCGTCGGTCACGTTGTGATTTTGGGAATTTCCCGGATTGTTAAAGCCGTTGAACCACCAAATGACGTTGCCATTGGCATTCAAATCCGTGCCGCGCACGAGGAACCACTCTTGCGTGTTGTTGATGTAGTAGTCGCCGTCTTTCGACTTGTCCATTTGGAAAGCCGTGTTGTTTGTGTCTGTTCCGGCGTTCTGAATGGTGAACGTGTTGGCTTCATCGTCATATACGAACGTGTTGCCAAGACGGTCGGGTGTGGTCACATAGTCGCGGCAGTGGAAGCGATAGACGTCCTGCGCGATCATCTCGTTGGCGGCCAGTCCGAGCGCACCGAGCGTGAAGAGACGGAACAGGTAGCACCGTGGAAAAAAGGTTTGTTTCATGATTGAAATGTTTAAAGGTTAATAATTGCTTGAAATTAGATGTGAAGCATTCCCCGCGCGGGGGCTCCGGACGGGGAATGCCCGAATAAGCTTAAAGCTGTATGGCCTGTGCTTTGCCGTTGTAGCGCACCGTGCGGGTGAACTTGGCAGGCTTTTGGTCACCTGAAGGAGACTTTCCGTCCACCACGAGGATGCGGAACGTGCGTTTCTTCAGCATGCCGTCGTATGCGCCCTTGCGGTCGGCGATGGTGAGGGTGCGGTCGGCATCGTCCCAGTGGAAGCGGATCTGCGTGAACGCGCCTTTCTCGTAGTTGTAGCTGTCGCCTTCGTCCTCATAGAGCGTGAAGTCTCCGTCTGCACCCGGATAGACGCGGATTTCGAGGTCGTCCCACTTCTTCTCTGCGGCATATTGCACCGCCGGACCGAAGGGAAGGATGCTGCCGGCCTTCACATACACCGGCATGAGGTCGATGGGACAGGGGCGGCTGACGGTCTGTCCGCCGTCGAGCATGTCGTTCGTCCAAAAGTCATACCATTTCGCGCCTTGTGGCAGATAGACCTGCACGTCCTTCGAGGCTTTGGCCACGTCGGGCACTGTCGTGAAGCCCTTCTTGGCCGTCTTGTCGAAGTAGGTGTAGAGCGAGTCGGTCACCGGCATCACCAGCAAGTTCCGGCCGAACATGTATTCATTATCCACCCGGATGGCTTTCTTGTCTTTCGGGAAATCCATCACGAAGGGGCGCATGATGCTGCCGCTTTCCTGTGTCACCGCGCCGCAAAGGCTATAGATGTAAGGCAAGAGACGGTAGCGCAGCTCGATGAACTTCTTCTGCACGTCGAAAGCCCAATAACCCGGTTCGCCGAACTTGTAAATTTCAGACTCCATGGGGGAGGAGCAGTGGTTGCGCATGATGGGCATGAAGCAGCCCCACTGCATCCAGCGCACCTGCAGTTCCTGCATGGCCACGTCCTTCCAGTCGTTGTTGTATTCCCATCCGAAGAAGCCGCCGATGTCCGTGTTCCAGTAGGGGATGCCGCAGAGCGAGTAGTTCAGTCCGCCCGCGATTTGGCGGCGCATCACGTCCCATTGCGACACCACGTCGCCGCTCCAGCAGAACGAGCCGTAACGTTGCTGGCCGAAGTAAGAAGAACGAGTCATGAGGAACAGCCGCTTGCTGTCCGACACGGCGCGCTGGTGCTCATACACGCCCATGTTGCTCATGAGGGGGAAGGCGTTGTGTACGCTGCGGAAGGTGCCGTCTGCCGTGGGCAGGCTGAAGTCGGCCTCGGTCATGTCGAAGCGGTCCGGTTCGGTGGAATCGGTCCACCAAGCATCGATGCCCAGGTCGTAGAGGTTTTTCAGGTAACGCCAGTAGAGGTCGCGGGCCTCGGGGTTGAACGGGTCGTAGGGATGTACGCCCCGGTGGCGCGGCCAGCTTTCGAAAGGCAGGAGGGCGCCCATGGCTTCCAGTTCCTTGTATTGGTCGGTCCAGGGGCCGAAGTTGGCCCATACGGAAATCATGATATGCGCGTTGTGCTTGTGCACGTAGTCAATCATCTCTTGCGGACTCTTGATTCGCGGTTCGGGATAACGGGCGTTCGGATCCTCGTCGTAAGGCAGGTATTTCATCCATTGCGGGTCGCCCATCTTGTTGATGTAGCGCGGGTTCATGAACTTCATGGCGTTCCAGTTGGAGTCGCATCCCCAATACTGCCAATCCTGCACGATGCCGTCGAGAGGCACCTTCAGTTCGCGGTGCCTGTCCAACACCTCGCACAGTTCGTCCGGACTTTTGTAGCGTTCGCGGCACTGCCAGTAGCCCATCGTCCAAAGCGGGAGCATGGTGGCCTGCCCCGTCAGCTCGCGGATGCCGGCGATGACACCGTCCTGGGAGCCGTCTTTATATATAAGGTAATAGTCGCTCATTAGCCCGGCCTCGCTGTTGAAGCTCGTTTCCTGCGGGGTGTCGGAGAACACGGTGGGCGAAGGGTTGTCCCAATAGAGTCCGTAGCCTTTCTCCGAAGTGATGTAGGGGATGCATACGCGGGTGTTTTCGTTGCGCAACATCAGTTCCTGCCCGCGTTGGTTCAGTTTCCCGGTCTGTTGTTGTCCGAGGCCGTAAATGGTCTCGTCAGGCTGCAGCATGAACCGCTGGCTGACGCGGTAACTGTCGCGCGGGCCGTCCTTGCAGGGGACGAAGTTCGTGCCGAACTCCTTCTCCTGCACCAGCAGGTTGCCCCCGGCATCCTTAAAAGTGATTTTTCCGGAGTTCTTGTCCATGACCACTTCCAAGTTGGCCGTCTTCATGGACAACCTGTCGCCTTGTTCCGCATAAGTGACTTTCACATCTTCCGGTGTCAGGATGACCGGATAGCTTTTCTTTTCGGGTTTCTGCTTCCCGGGATACTTGACGACACGCACAATGTCATCAGAATAGAAACAGATTTCCTGCGTGACCTCCTGCGTGTGAACGTAATTTTTCACGCCACCAGCCGTGCGTTCCACCTCCTGTGCCTGCGCCATGGCCGCGCAAAGGAGTCCACACAGAACGAATGATTGGTTCTTCGTCATCTTCATGAGTATTGAGATTAGTGATTTAGTTTTGATTTCACTGCAAAATTATCCCCTTTTCCATCAAAACCCAGGTTACTCATGTTGATTTTCCGGTTAACCACGTTGATTTTTGCTTTTTTCCAGCTTTTCTTACCGCAACGGGTAGGAGGTACAGCATTCTTGCTGCACTATTCGCACTATTGCGTATGTCTGTGACCAATCTTGCAATTGTGCCGCAGGAATGCGGCACCTCCTATAAATTCCTATCGAATACACAAATTCATGCCGGGCACAGTATAAATATATGCTTTTCGCAGGTGTTGCGGAAAGCCCTTACGGGCTTGCGGATTCGAAAATCCGCACCCCAATTGCGACGGATACAAATCCGCCGCAGCGTAAGCACCCGAAACTCGCCGTGTTTCAAATGAAGTTACAAGGCAGTAACTTTGTGAGTTCGTCCTCTGAGATGCCCGGGTATAAGTTGTCAAGTGCGTGTTACATCCATTTGAGCGGATTGACATTGGCGATTTCGCAGCTTCCCAAGAGTGAATATATGACTGCATTGTCCATTGCCCCTTCATTGGTCTTCATATTGAGAAACTGTTTTGAATTTCTACAAAAAGTTTTTTTCCTGCTTGATGTACTCGTTTTCGTGTGTGCTTTGGGCGATTTTCCGGCCAGTTTCGCTTCTGTTCTTCGTCAGATAGCTCGCTATCTTCCTCATCACGGAAGCTAAACTGACTCGAAAACTCATCCCAAATCATCGCACGATAAATTCAAAACAGTTTCTGAAATCGAAAAACACTTTTTCAGTGCCCTCCCTTACAGGAGAGGCGGGGCTGTTTTTATTCCTTCCAGCTTTGACTGCGGACATTCATCTGCCCGAAACTCCGCGTCCTCAATTTCTTCAATTCATTTTTCCAATATGGCGTGAAATCCCCAAGAATACAAACAGCTTACCCTTCTTGTGCATGGAACAATAAAATTCCCATTTGGGCGTTTGGAAAAGAAAAAGGGAAATATATGCAGTGGTATGACAGAATGAAGCAAGTGAAGTTCTTGCTGGTCGTGATGGCTGTGCTGATTGCCGTGGGCTCACTTGTGGTTTCCCACTCTTTGGTGCATGATTTGGAGCAAGGCGAACGCAGGAATATGGAAGTATGGGCGGAAGCCATGCGGACATTGAACAACGCGGATGAAAATACGGATGTGACATTGGTGTTGAAAGTGTTGAATGGCAACAACACGATACCGGTTATCGTGCAGTATAAATCGGGGGAAATCCAAGGCTTCCGGAATTTGAAGCTCAAAGCCCGTGACGAGGAAGACAGCTTGATGCAGGTGCACCGCATGGCAGAGGAGATGCGGCACGCCGGAAAGGTAATCAGGATTTATTTAGATGATGCCGAGACGCATACGGGTACGGAAGATTATATGGAAATATGTTATGACGATTCCATTATGCTGAAACGCCTGTCTTCGTATCCTTATGTGCAATTGGCGGTGGTGCTGATTTTTGTCGGTGTAGCCATTTTTGCCCTTTTGACTTCTAAAAAGGCAGAGCAGAATAAGGTGTGGGTCGGTTTGTCAAAAGAAACTGCGCATCAGTTGGGAACTCCTATATCTTCTTTGATGGCTTGGGTGGAAATTTTGCGGGAGAATTACCCGGATGACGAGCTGATTCCGGAAATGAACAAGGATGTGAAGCGTTTGGAGATAATAGCCGAACGTTTTTCCAAGATTGGGTCCTTGCCAGAGCCGCACGATGAGGACTTGAATGTGGTGATAGCCCATGTGGTGGATTATATTTCGCGGCGTACGTCCAATAAAGTGAGCATGATTTGCCAAATGCCCTCGGAATCGGTAGTGGTCAAAATGTGTGCGCCGCTTTTCGAGTGGGTGATAGAGAATTTGTGTAAGAATGCCATTGATGCAATGGGCGGGAAAGGAAGTATCCGCGTCGCTGCATTTGAAGAACCGGGCAAAGTCGTGGTGGAGGTGGCAGACACCGGGAAGGGTATCGCCAAGAACCATTTCAAGACTGTGTTCCGCCCTGGATTCACGACCAAGAAAAGAGGTTGGGGCTTAGGGCTGTCCTTAGCCAAGCGGATTGTAGAAGAATACCATAAAGGGCGCATTTTCGTGAAAAGTTCCGAGATAGGCGTGGGCACAACCTTTCGGGTGGAGTTGAAAAAGTATTAAAAGGAATGCTTTTTTAGGGAGTTTGGTGGGCGTTAAACGTTTTTTTTTGTAATTTTGCAACCCAAATGGATGCACTTGACAAATATAAGGTGAATTTGAAGGACTTGCAAGCCGGTGTCGCAACATATCGGTTTGAGCTGGATGATGCATTCTTTGAACTTGTCGGGGGCACATTGGTGAAAGGCGGACATGCGGATGTCATGCTCTCTGTGGAAGAAAAAGGAGGCATTTATGCTTTGATTTTCCATATCCGGGGTGTGGTGTGTGTGCCGTGCGACCGTTGCTTGGATGACATGGACGTGGCGGTGGACACAGAAAATGTGCTGAATGTGAAAGTGGGAACGGAGTATTCCGATGAAGGTGACGTGGTAGTGGTGCCGGAGGATGATCCCGCATGTAATGTGGCATGGAACATTTATGAGTTTATCGCATTGTCCATCCCCGTAGCCCATGTGCATGAAGAAGGAAAATGCAATGCCGCGATGATGGAAATGTTGGCTGCGCATTTGGTGACTTCTGAGGATATGGATGACACTGGCGGCGGGGAAAAGGCGGAGGTTACGGATCCGAGATGGGATAAATTGAAAGATATAATAAATAATTAAATAGTTAAAGAAAATGGCACATCCTAAAAGAAGACAATCAAAAACAAGAACCCGTAAAAGAAGAACCCACGACAAGGCTACAGTCCCGACGTTGGCAGTATGCCCGAATTGTGGAGCGTTTCACATTTACCATACCGTATGCCCGACTTGCGGTTATTACCGGGGCAAGGTGGCTATCGAGAAAGAAGCTGCGGTATAAGGGTGTTTGAACTGAGCCCGGGGGGCGATGTAGCCCTCGGGCTACTTTTTTAATATAGGATAGGAATGGAAAAAGTAAATGCGGTGATCACCGGAATCGGTGGTTATATTCCGGAATACGTCTTGAATAACGATGAGCTTTCGCGTATGGTGGATACCAACGACGAATGGATTATGACCCGTATCGGCGTGAAGGAAAGGCGTATCTTGAATGAAGAAGGCTTGGGCACGAGCTACATGGCCCGCAAGGCCACCAAGCAACTGTTGCAGAAGACGGGGGTCAGCCCGGAGGAAATAGACTGTGTGATTGTGTCCACTTCCACACCGGATTATCATTTCCCGTCTGTGGCTTCGATTGTGATAGGCAAGCTGGGAATGTCCAATGCCTTTGCCTATGACCTCCAGGCTGCATGCAGCGGTTTCCTGTTTGCCATGGATACGGCTGCGGCGTTAATTGAATGTGGCCGTTACAAGAAGATTGTGGTGGTTGGTGCGGATAAGATGTCTTCAATGGTGGACTATACGGATCGTGCGACCTGTCCTATCTTTGGCGACGGGGCGGCAGCCGTGTTGGTGGAACCGACCACGGAAGATTTGGGATGGAAAGACTCCTATTTGCGGACAGACGGGAAGGGGTTGCCTTTCCTGTGCATGAAAGCTGGTGGCTCGGTTTGCCCGCCGTCTTATTTCACTATAGACCACCGTTTGCATTATTTGCATCAAGAGGGACGCACGGTGTTCAAGTTCGCAGTGACGAACATGAGCGATGCTTCGGCTTTGATTGCCGAGCGAAACGGTTTGACGAAAGACAATATCGCTTGGGTGATTCCGCACCAGGCTAATGTGCGCATTATTGAGGCTGTGGCACACCGCTTGGAGCTGCCGATGGAGAAGGTGATGCTGAATATTCAGCGTTACGGGAACACCTCGGCTGCCACCTTGCCTTTGGCTTTGTGGGATTATGAGAAGCAGTTGAAGAAAGGGGATAACCTGATATTCACTGCTTTTGGTGCCGGATTCACGTGGGGTGCGGCTTACATGAAGTGGGGGTATGACGGGGCGGATAAATGATAAAACCCTTTTTCTGAAAACATTTAGGTAAATCAAAATAGGAAAACGCATCCGTGTAAAGATGCGTTTTTTTGTTCAAAACAAAGAGATATGTCGCATAAGGCCGGTTTTGTGAATATTGTGGGCAATCCAAACGTGGGCAAGTCCACATTGATGAACCTTTTGGTGGGAGAGCGCATCTCCATCGCCACTTTTAAGGCGCAGACCACGCGCCATCGCATCATGGGCATCTTGAACACGGATGACATGCAGATTTGTTTTTCGGACACTCCGGGGGTGCTGAAGCCTAATTACAAGCTTCAGGAGTCCATGTTGAATTTTTCGGAATCCGCCTTGCAAGACGCCGACGTGTTGCTATATGTGACCGACATGGTGGAGACACCGGATAAAAATGGGGATTTTTTGGAAAAGGTGTCGAAAATGGATGTTCCCGTTTTGGTGCTGATTAACAAGATTGACTTGAGTAATCAACAGGATTTGGCGGCGAAGGTGGAAGCCTGGCACGGTGTGTTGCCCAAGGCTGAAATCATTCCGATTTCCGCCCTTTGCAAATTCAATATCGACACGGTGCTGAAGCGGATAAAGGATCTGCTCCCGGATTCTCCGCCTTATTTCGACAAAGACCAATGGACGGACAAACCGGCGCGTTTCTTCGTGAGTGAGATTATCCGCGAAAAGATATTGCTGTATTACGACAAGGAGATTCCTTATGCGGTGGAGGTGGCGGTAGATCAGTTTAAGGAAAGCCCGAAAATAATCCATATCCGTGCCGTGATTTACGTGGAGCGCGAATCGCAGAAAGGCATCATCATCGGCCATCAAGGAGTTGCCCTGAAGAAAGTGTCCACGGAGGCGCGCAAGGCTTTGGAAAAGTTCTTTGGCAAGGCCATTTATTTGGAGACTTACGTGAAAGTGGACAAAGATTGGCGGAGTTCAGAGAAAGAATTGAAGAATTTTGGATATAACTTAGATTAATCACTCAGGCTGTGAAGCCGTAAACATATTTAATAATGGGAAATATAGTAGCTATCGTGGGACGCCCCAATGTGGGAAAATCCACTCTTTTTAACCGTTTGACCAAAACACGCCATGCCATCGTGAGCGATGAAGCCGGCACGACGCGCGACCGCCAATACGGCAAGTCGGATTGGAACGGGCGTGAGTTTTCTGTGATAGATACAGGCGGATGGGTTGTCAATTCCGATGATGTGTTCGAGGAAGAAATCCGCAAGCAAGTGTCTTTGGCCACGGATGAAGCCGACGTGATACTTTTTCTTGTGGATGTAAAAAACGGAGTGACGGATCTGGACGATGCCGTGGCTAGGATTTTGCGCCGAGTGAACAAACCTGTGATTTTGGTTGCCAACAAGGCTGATACGAATGATCTGGCATACGGCGCGGCCGAGTTCTATTCTTTGGGCTTGGGAGAGCCCTATTGCATTTCCGCTGCCACCGGAAGCGGAACGGGGGACTTGTTGGATCTGATTGTTTCCAAATTTCCCAAGTCGGTGGATGACAACGTGGAGGAGAATATTCCTCGTTTTGCTGTTGTCGGTCGTCCTAATGCAGGAAAATCCAGCCTGATTAACGCATTTATCGGCGAGGAACGTAATATCGTGACGGATATAGCCGGCACGACGCGTGACTCTATTTATACGCGTTACACCAAATTTGGTTTTGACTTCTATTTGGTGGACACGGCCGGGATACGTAAGAAAAACAAGGTGACGGAGGATCTGGAGTATTATTCCGTGATGCGTTCCATCCGGGCGATAGAGAACTCGGATGTGTGCATCCTGATGATTGATGCAGAACGCGGAATTGAGGCGCAAGACCTGAACATATTCCAACTGATACAGCGCAACAACAAGAGCCTTGTGGTGGTGGTGAACAAATGGGACTTGGTGCCCGAGAAGACGACGGCGGTGATGAAAGGCTATGAGGAGGCCATCCGGCATCGCATGGCGCCTTTTGACGATTTCCCCATCATATTTGCTTCCGCATTGACCAAGCAGCGTATATTCAAGGTGCTTGAGACGGCCAAGGATGTGTTCCTGAACCGCAAGAAGAGGGTGTCCACGGCCAAACTGAACGAAGAGTTGTTGCCGTTGATTGAGGCTTTTCCGCCTCCTTCCATCAAAGGCAAGTATATCAAGATAAAGTATTGCATGCAGTTGCCGGCCACGCAGATACCTTCTTTTGTGTTTTATGCCAATTTGCCGCAGTACGTCAAAGAGCCTTACCGCCGTTTCCTGGAAAATAAGATTCGGGAGCGGTGGGATTTCTGCGGGACGCCAATCAACATCTTTATCCGTCAAAAATGATGAAACATTTTTGGGCGTGCCTGTGTGTTTGTGCGGGAGCATCCCTGTGGGTGGCTTGCAGCCGTAAAGACGACGGGGAACAAGCGCGCCGTGCGGCCATGTCATATTATGAATGTCTTATCGACGGGCGTTATGAGGAATATGTAAATGGCATTGCCTACAGCGACAGCATGACGGATGTTTATCGTAGCCAGATGGTTGACCTTGTGGCGCAGTTTGCGGCGCGGGAGAAAAAGGCGCATGGCGGCGTGATTGCGGCGCAAGCCCTGAGAGACACTGTTTCCGGGGATGTGGCCAGTGTCTTTCTGGAGGTGCTTTTTGGGGACAGCACCCGCGAAGAAGTGGTTGTGCCGATGGTGAAATGTGGCGGGGAATGGAAAATGCAGTGATTTTCTAATGTCCGCGCGTGATACAAAAGGAGGGTGTATCAGAATTCATTTTATGGCAAGATGAACTTTTAATGGCACAGTCGAAATTCAGTGGGGAAGAACGGTTTCATGCTTCCCTGCTGATTGCTGCGACAGATTTGAGATCCATCGCAACAAAGGTTTGTCCGTCCGGAGGCAAAACTCCTCCGCCTTGTAGGGGAG
>CALUFQ010000034.1 GCA_944319925.1 uncultured Paraprevotella sp. | reverse complement strand
CATCCGCATGGAGAACAGAAGGGGCATTACGGCCCGTGCAGAATTTATTAACCCCCCACTAAAAATCTACTGAGCCCTTTCTTGTGGATAGAAAGCGATATAATCCTATTTTTTTGTGGTTTTATTCTATGCTTGTGGGGCTTGTTTTTCCTATTTTTGCATAGAGAAAAACGAATGACGACGGCCAAGGTGCACGGCAGGCCTGCGAAAGGTTGTGGCTTGTCTTCGGGCTTTGGCGGTGAACGCAAATCTTGGAGAACAATGGAAGGTTATCAAGTCAGGCAATACGATGTGCCCGTCAAGCGTTATTGCCAAACATTGGAGTTGCGCGACAATCCGGAGCTGATTGCCGAGTACCGCAGGCGGCACAGCCGCGAAAAGGCCTGGCCGGAAATCCGGCGCGGCATCCGCGAGGTGGGCATCCTTGAAATGGAAATCTATATCTTGGGGACGAAGCTTTTCATGATTGTGGAGACACCGTTGGACTTCGATTGGGACACGGCCATGGCGCGGTTGGCCACCTTGCCCCGCCAGCAGGAATGGGAGGACTACATGTCCGTGTTCCAGCAGGCTGCGCCGGGAGCGTCCTCTGCGGAGAAATGGAAACCTATGGAACGCATGTTCTATTTGTATGAAGATTAATTTTTAACGTCAAACAAAAACATAAAAACCGACGAGACATGAAAAGCACTCGTAAGATTCCCGTGATTGGCGATGGCTCTTGGAAAGCCGTGATTCCCTTTGCGCTCGTCACGAGCTGTTTTGCCCTGTGGGGCTTTGCCAATGATGTCACCACTCCTTTGGTGAAGGCTTTTTCCAAGATTTTCCGCATGAGCGTCACGGAGGGCACACTTGTGCAAGTGGCTTTCTATGGCGGTTATTTCGCCATGGCTTTTCCGGCTGCCATGTTCATCCGCCGTTATTCCTACAAGGCGGGGGTCATGCTGGGGCTGGGCTTGTATGCCTTGGGGGCATTCCTATTTTTCCCGGCCAAGATGACGGGCGACTATTACCCGTTCCTGTTGGCGTATTTCATCCTTACGTGCGGGCTTTCCTTCTTGGAGACGAGTTGCAATCCTTATATCTTGTCCATGGGGCCTGAAGAGACGGCCACGCGGCGGCTCAACCTGGCGCAGGCGTTCAATCCCATGGGGGCCTTGTTGGGCATGTATGTGGCCATGGAGTTCATCCAGCGCCGCCTGCACCCGCTGGACACGGCGGAACGCGCTTTGCTGTCCGACAGCGAGTTCGAGGCTGTGCGCGATGCCGACTTGGCCACGCTGATTGCGCCTTACCTGGTGATAGGCATCGTGACGCTGTCCGTGCTCATCCTGGTTCGGCTGATGAAGATGCCGAAGAACGGCGACGCTTCGGGCAAGATAGATTTCCTGCCCACGTTGAAACGTCTGGTGAGGGTGCCGCGCTATCGCGAGGGCGTGGTGGCGCAGTTCTTCTATGTAGGCGCGCAAATCATGTGCTGGACGTTTATCATCCAGTATGGCACACGCCTGTTCATGGACATGGGCATGCCTGAGCAGGCCGCCGAAGTCCGTTCGCAGCAGTTCAACATCGCAGCGATGGCTTTGTTTTGCGTGAGCCGTTTCGTCTGCACGTTCTTGCTGCGTTTCTTCAATTCCGGGCTGTTGCTGCGCACGTTGGCCGTTTTTGCGGCTTTGTTCACCCTCGGGGTGATGTTTTTCCAAAACATATGGGGCATGTATTGTGTCGTGGGCGTGTCGGCCTGCATGTCGCTCATGTTTCCCACAATTTATGGTATCGCACTCCAAGGGCTAGGCGACGATGCCAAGTTCGGTGCTGCGGGGCTGATTATGGCCATCCTGGGCGGTTCGGTATTGCCGCCGCTCCAGGCGGCCATCATCGACCAGCACGAGTTGTGGGGCATGCCGGCTGTCAACCTTTCGTTCGTGTTGCCGTTCATTTGTTTCCTTGTGGTGGTGGTCTATGGCCACCGTTCTTACAGGAAAGGTTGGTCTTGAATGGGATTTATGGTGAAACAGGATTGATTTGCGAATTGTAGAGACGCGATTCATCGCGTCTCTACGCATGTCCTGCCCGAACGCACGGCTTTTCCTTTCCCGACAAGCAGGACTATTTTTCGCAGGCCATTTTTGTTCGGCTATAAATCATTGAAGATAGTTCGTGCTATTTCCATATCTATTGCTTTTGTGCAAATATACACATTTCTCCTATGGGAAATGTGCAGATTCGCCTTTTTTCATAGATGAAGCAATCCGTTTGGTGCCTTTTGTAATACCTATATTTAGCGTGGAATAAATTTGTGTATTCCCAAATGACAATTTATGGGATAGGAGGAGGGTGTATCAAAACCAGCGAGAAGGAACTGCTCCGCCTTGTAGGGGAGCTGGCCCAACGGGCCTGAGGGGTTTCACGCCCACGGACACACACATAAAGTATGTCTTTGTGGACGTGAGACCCCTCCGTCGCTTCGCGCCACCTCCCCTACAAGGCGGAGGAGTTTATTTTGCTACATCCTCATATTCGCACTATTGCGTATGCCAGTGACCAATTTTGCGATTGTGCGGCAGGAATGCCGCACCTCCTACAAGAATCAGAATGTCACGAAATGCTTGTGAAAACAGACAAATTGTTCCGTTTTGGCTGATTTTCGTGACGCGACTTTTGCGCAATCCGGCCCAAATAGCGGATTCTTGCGCGATTTTTTTGCACAAAACGGGGCTTCTGTGCAAGTTTTTGTCAGAGCAATTTACTTTTTGGGCGGTCTGACGGGAAATTTCGGGGCCGGAACGCGAAATTCCGAGCCCCGGAATTCTTTTTTCGGGGCTTGGAATTTTTATTTCGGGGCTCGGACGGAAAAATCCCGGTACAGAAACTTTTTCGCGGCGGCCCCGGGGGCGTTTTTCTTTCCCGTTGGAACCTTTTCCCGGACACGTTTCCCGCGTCATTTTGTCGGCGGAATCCTCCGCGGGCTTTCCCGCCGGCCGGGTTTCTGCGCCTGGAGTGTCCCGTGTGCCGTCAAAAGGGCAGGTTTGGAGGGGATTCCGCGACATTTTGATTTCCGCATGGCGCGTGTGGCTCCGTTCTTTCCACGCCGTCCCGGCCCGGCGGCCGAATACGCGAATCTCAGAAGCCGAAAATGAGCAAATTGTCAACGCGCACCCGAACGTGTCATTCTGTCAATATAGGGGGTGCGGCAGGAATGCCGCACCTCCTGTCAATTCCTATTGAATGCACAAATTCATGCCGCGCGCAGTATAAATCCCCGCTAAATTTCTACGGCTTCGAATTTTCATGTCTCTGGTGTGTCGTGGTTTGCCAGCCAGCAACCGTCCTCATGGGAATTGATGATGCCAACGGCTTGCAGGTAGGAATAGACGATGGTGCTGCCCACGAATTTCATGCCTCTGCGGCGGAGGTCGCGGGAGACGGTGTCGGACAGCGGGGAGGTGGCACGTCCGGTTTCGAAAACGGTGGCTCCGCCTGTGAAATGCCAAAGGTAGCGGTCAAACGAGCCATATTCATGGCGTATCTCCATGAAGATGCGGGCGTTGGTCACGGCGGCAGCGATTTTCAGGCGGTTGCGCACGATGCTTTTGTCCTGTCCCAATGCTTGGAGCTTCCGGGCATCGTAGCTGGCGATTTTCCCAAAGTCGAAGCCGTCGAATGCCTTGCGGAACGCCTCGCGTTTGTTTAGGATGCACTCCCACGAAAGTCCGGCCTGGAAGGATTCAAGCAAAAGCATCTCGAAGAGCTTGCCGTCATCGTGTTGCGGTACGCCCCATTCCCGGTCGTGATAGTCCACGTATGCCGGATTTGCCGTGTTGCACCAGTGGCACCGTTGCTTGTCTTTTCCGTTCGTTTCCATTTCAGTTAAAGGAAGGGGTCGATCACGGCCAGCAAGTCGGCTTTGGGCATTGCGCCGCTTTGACGCCAAAGCACCTGCCCGCCGCGCATGAGCATCAGCGTGGGTACGGACTGCACCTGGTATTGTCCGGCGGCCTGTCGGTGTTTGTCCACATCCACTTTGATGATGCGTATCTTGTCGCCAAGGACTGTCTTGACTTGTTCCAAGACGGGATGCATCATTTTGCAAGGCTGGCACCAAGTGGCGAAGAAGTCCACCAGCACGAGCTTGTCGCCTGAAATCACATCGTTGAAAGTTTCCATGCCGTATATTTTTTTATGATGTTCCTGCTGTCGGGTTTATATATGGGCAAAGATAGCGAAACTCGGTCACATACGGATAGGTTTCGGAGGAATAATGCAAACTGTTGGAAATGAAAGGTAATTTTGCTGCTCTTTGCTGCTCCATGGAAAAAGGCCGCCCCGGAATGTCTCCGGAGCGGCCTTGCGCATTGATGTCCAGTGGTCTTACGGGCTAAAGTTCATTGCCCCAAATGTCGGTGAAGTTGTTCTTGTTCGAGTGGCCCGCGATGTCGTTTCCGATTTCATTCTTCACGCCTATGCTCCTTGCAATCATGCCTTGCATTTCCACTTCGTTCACCGTGCATGCCGGTGTCACATATTTTTTCTTTTCCATACTGTTTTGCTCTTATGATAGTTTGTTATTGGTTATTTTACGGCTACCTTCTTCCTGTTGACGATATAGATGCCGCCCTGCAGACCTTGGGTCGCCTCGGCCGCACGTACTTGTTCGCGCACTTTCACGCCGCCCACCGTGTAAACGTCCACCAGCTGGTCGCCGTCTTCGGCCGTCACGCCGTCGATGCCGGTTTCCACGCCGTCGAACCACAGCATGCGCACGTTAGCCCCGGCTGCTTCCGTATATACCGAAACAAGCTTCATGTTGATGTATGCGCGGTTGGTGCTGATGCTGCATCCCGTGCCGCACTGTTGCACTTTGTTTTCGTCATTGATCAGGTACATGCCTTGGGTCACGTTCATCCCTTTGAAAGAGCCTACCAGCCCGTTCGCGCTTCCGGCGGTTTCTGCCGCCTCGCCGCTATAAGCCGCAACCAGTTTCTCGGAAGTGGCGCTGAAGATATAGGGCACACCGGCTTCCAGTTCCGTTACCTCTTTCAGCACGAGGGCCGTCGGCTGGCCGTCTTTACCCACTTTCTTGCCGGCAATGGAGAAGAACTCCGCTCCGGCAAAGTCTTCGGCCTCTACTGCGTAGGGCAGGCAGATGGTGCCGTAGTAATTGTTGGCAACCAAACCTTCGCGGATGTAACCGTTCACGATGGGCATGGGGATGGAATAAGTAACGGCATAATCATCCTTCCCAATATTGCTTATCGCATAGTTCTTAAATCCATTTACAGATTCATTGTAAATAAATGAGCGAGTAGTAGATTTGTCAAGTCTTGTCCATGCAGTGTTTGCCTCGTCCCAAGTCCAAATGCCTTCATCCGTGGCAGTGTCAGACAGCTTCAAGGCTGTACCACTGGTGGCGGCTGTCAAATACAAACCTGCAGCTGTGGTAATTCTTCCAGTGCCTTCATTTACGTACCAAGAGATAGATGCCCGGTTGGCCATTTCCACGACTTTGTTGTTTACGACATTTACTACCAAAGCATCCATCGCGTCGTCGTTCTCGGTAGTGGCCATCGCATAATACAAGCCATTGTATTGGGCCACGAATGCCGTGTCTTCCGGCTGTGTGCCCTTTGTGTAGGTTGCTTCCACGACTGTGCTCGGGTCCAAAGGACCGTCTGCCATGGCCGCCATGGCCTTGATGGTCGTGGTTTCGTTGATGGTCAAACCGTTTTCGGGAAAAACGTATGATCCCGTGGTCGGAATGTCGCCATTGGTGGTATAATAGATGGTTGCACCTTCCGTGGCGCAAGAAGCCGTGACGGTCAGTGAATCCGTGAAAGTCGTGCCGCTGGCAGGCTCGAATTTGGGTGCGGAAACTTGGGTTGCAGAAACTTCATACGTTACACGTACTTTTTGTATGCGCCAATGTCCACTGGAATTAGGATTAGTAAACACTACACTTCCTTGGGCTGAACCTGTCCATGTGTCATTGGCATAACTACCAATCGTTGCAGGATTATTTTCCGGCTTGTTCTCATTTCCGCCAGAGTAAGTAAATGCCACTTCCGTAATTACATTTGGAGCTGATACAGTTAACGAGTTTCTTCCATAAAGTCGTACAGCTGTACCTGTATCATAATATGCAGAAGGTGTTCCTCCATTATTGTCAAAACTTAAGGTTATAGCACCTTCCTTTACTTCTGTTATAGTTGTTCCATTGCCATACCCTTTTGAGCTCAAATCCACCTCTACTACTCCTTGTTCTGATACTTTTGTATAGGTGGCTTCCACCACTTCGCTGTTTTCCAACTCGCCATTTGTCGCCATGGCCTTGATGGTCGTGGTTTCGGTGATGGTCAAACCGTTTTCGGGAAAAACGTATGATCCCGTGGTCGGAATGTCGCCATTGGTGGTATAATAGATGGTTGCACCTTCTGTGGCGCAAGAAGCCGTGACGGTCAGTGATTCCGTGAAAGTCGTGCCATTGGAGGGGATAAATGTTGGAGAAGCAACCTTATTTTCATCAAGTGTTAGAACCAAAGATTGAAACCGAACTTGTTTTCCTCCGGTAACTTCCACTTTAAAGCAATTATATGTGACATTTGCAAAATTCACTTCATAATCTGCATAAGCGGATTTTGTTTGAAAACTCTCTACTAATGCCCAGTCTTGTCCATCTACACCACCATAAACTTCAACCGTTCCTGCATTATTACCTGCATTGAAAGCAATGGATTTAATGTTTCCAAGAAGAATTGAAGAGTAGAAATATCCATCATGCTCATTTGAATCATAGACTCTCAATTGCGTGGTAAAATGGCATTGAGTTGTGTATAGTGTCAATGATTCATTTATCACGTGAGGTTCATCTACTGCATACTGCACACCTTCATCATAATCGCTGAATTTCACATTAATGACATTAGCTTGCGCCCAAGCACTACTTGAGAACAGCCAAAGGATAAAGAACGTTAAGAACGCCCCCCCCCGATTTAAATTTTGTAAAGTAGCTCATAATAAAAAGTTTTTAATTAAACAATAGGTTGTTTTTCAACCGTCGCTGGACAAATTTAGGGAAAAGCCATGAACAGGCCATGTCAAAACAAAGAAAAAAACGGGGATATGCCGCAAAACATGTTTTTCCGTTACAACGGAATGACGAACGTCCCTTTTTTTGCTGCGCTGGATTACAAAATCCCCTGCGGAGAACTACAACCGCATCAAGGCAGAAGTGCGGTAAATCGTAGCCGACGAGTTACAGCACATCCAGTCTGACCCGGAACTGCAACGGCTCAGTAGATTTTTAGTGGGGGGTTAATAAATTCTGCACGGGCCGTAATGCCCCTTCTGTTCTCCATGCGGATGCCAAAACTGTCCCGCCTCGCAGGGGGACGAGCCCCGAAGGGGCGGAGGGGGTCTTACGCCCACGTGAACAACACCGGACGCATCTGCGGATAACATAAACGGGTCGGAAAAAGAGGAAAGTCACTCTTGTGCATGGGAAACCCCTCCGGCCCTGCGGGCCACCTCCCCTACAAGGCGGAGGAGTTTTGCCTCCGGACGGACAAACCTTTGTTGCGATGGATCTCAAATCTGTCGCAGCATATCAGCGGGGTAGCATGAAACCGTTTCCCCACTGAATTTCTACTGACCCACTGCAACACCTCTTGCAGAACAAGTAAGAACGCCATAGGCGAAAAAAAGGAAAGTCCGTAGCTCGGCTGTTTTTTTCAGACCGGGTTACGGATTTTCCCTTATAATGAAGAACACCTCCCAAGTAGGTTGCCTTTCGGCTCGCATGGGAGGTTTATTGTCTGTTGCTTTTGTCTTGCTATTCGGTACGCAGCAGTATCAGGTCGAAATACATCAGCCGGGTGTGCATGGGCTGCAGGGTTGTTCCCTCCTTTGACGTCCGCCTGCCGTGCAGGAACGTCCATTCCTCTTCCTCCGTGGCGAACAGGAAATTGAAGCCGTTGCGCAGGTAAAAGTCAAAGACCTTCGGGTTGTTCAGCGCGTCCACCACCACATAGCGGCATCCCGTCTTGTTCAGCGGCTCTATGAACCACGACTTGATGGCGTCCAGCAACTCGTCGCCCACGTGAAGCCCTTTATAGTCCTCGCTGACGGCAAGCTGCCCGACCAACACCGCAGGGTATTGCGGGCGGCGTTTCTCGTTGGGTATGTTGCGGTTGATCTTGTTGCGGCGGCTGTTCGGGAGCAGGTCGGCACGGATGCTCGAATTGGCTACGGTGAAAGCGCCGACGATGCGCCGTTCCTCCTGTTCCACGAAGCAGTAGGACTTGCCCAGAAGCTGATAGGCGTAATCGGCATACTCCTTCGTGAAGAACTCGGTTATGTCCTCATCCTTGCAGGAGAAGCCGCCGCACTCACGCAGCAAATCTTCATTCAGTTCGCAGAACTCGCAACACTCCAACATGCAGCCTTATCCCTCCTGATAGAGTTTGGAACGTTTCAGGATAGCCCGCATCTTCGCCACTTGCTTCGTGAAGTCTATGGAGCCGCGCCGTTCCTTGGCGTTGCGGTCCGCTTCCTCCACGAAACGTGCCGCAGCCTTGCCGCGAAGCACCGGGATGGGTTTGATTTCTATTGCCATGATACGTTACATTATGATTGTTTCTGCAAATGTAAGGCTTTTCGGCGAGAAAACCTAACATATTCACGGATATTGCGTTATGTGTGTTCCAAAACGCCCTCTCACCTCTCATCCGCTCCCGTTCCTCGTCCAGCAGCATCCGCTTGTTCACCTTTTCCGCCGCGCGGTCGAGTGTGAAACCCCTCAGGCCCGTTGGGCCAGCTCCCTCTACAACGCGGAGCAGTTGCTTCTCGCAGGTCTTGATACACCCTCATATCCCCACTATTGTGTATGTCAGTGACCTATCTTGCGTGTGTGCTGCAGGAATGCTGCACCTCCTATAACACTGCGCACAGTATAAAAAGCGGTGTGCCTTTGGAGTCAGGCACACCGCGCATGTTGGCGATATAAATTTTGGAAGTCCCTAAAGGTTTTTACCGTTTTAGCTATGTCCGTTCTATTTCCCCATCCGCTCTTTCAGCCGGGCGCGGAATCCTTTCTTTGCCTCCATGCCTTTCTTTTGCCAGGAAGCGTAGCTTGTTTGCGGATTTGTCCCGTCGTATCCATAGGTATATATGCGGGATGGATAGCTGGCACCGGGAGTGCGGTATTCCAAGGAGGCTACGGCGTTGTCGCTGTTGTAGCTTGTGGTGAAAGTGTAAGTTTGACGGTATGTTTCACTCCCGTCTTCCGTATAAACGCATGTCATACCCGTGGGCATGTTGCGGGTGGTCTTGCCCAGCAAGCCTGCATACCACATGAAATCGTAAGTTTGGTACCACATTTCATACAGGTAAATGCCGGTGTTGGGGTTCTTCGCGGGATCCGGGTCATAGGTGTATTCGTAGGTCTCCGTGGAATTCTCGGTTCCATACCCCGACTCCGTGTATTGTTCGTTGATGAAGATGCGCGTCAGGTTGCCGTCCGTCCACGTGTAGGTGATGGTCCAATTGTCCGTGCTTTCCTCGTCCCGCATGTTTACTTTCTTTTCCGTGATGTGCCCGTCCGCGTCATATTGGGCGGTGGCAGTGGCGGTGTAATGATCTGTTTCACCCTCGTATGTG
Source organism: uncultured Paraprevotella sp. (assembly GCA_944319925.1). Lineage (GTDB taxonomy): Bacteria > Bacteroidota > Bacteroidia > Bacteroidales > Bacteroidaceae > Paraprevotella. The sequence goes on along the minus strand of CALUFQ010000034.1, from coordinate 23,673 downwards.
TCCGTGGCCGTATAATTGGCCGAGGTGATAAAGCCGCTGCCGTTGACTTGGATGTTGTTGTAAGTCTCGGTGAAGCCGCCGTCTTCGTCAGTCCAAGACGAGTTGATGACGAGCGGGTTTTGCGAGATGGTGAAATTGAGGTCGACATCGGTATGTCCGCTAGTCAGCCTTCCGTCCGTGTATTGGAAGAAGGCATCTTCATCCCCGCCGATGGAAGTGACAGGGAACTGGATGCCCAAGTCTGTGGTCACGTCCGGGGGCGTCGTGCCGGGAGTTTCGGTTCCATTTCCATTTCCATTTCCGTTTCCATTTTCGTCGTCATCGTCATTACATGCCGTGAACCCGGTTGCCAACAGGCAACAAGCTGCAAACCAGAAAATCTTTTTCATATCAATTTAGCCTTTTGTGTGAATAAAAATAGTTGCTCTCTAGGGAAGAGATAAACCGGGAAGGCCATTCGTTGGCAGACAACGTTTAATGGGCATATATGTTAAAAGAAACGCGAGGATTTTTTCTTTTCTCACGTTTCCTTTTGCCGGAAGTCAAATAAAGCTTATCTTTGCACAAAGGATTTATCTCTTCCCTAGAGATGAATCCCGTCAATCCATAAAAAAGAATTTCCTATTGCAGTTCGTTCCAATCCGGGGAACGGACACCTAGCAGGTGTTCCACGAAGAAATCGAAACGTTTGTGTTCGCCGTAGCGTTCACCCATCGTGTGCCTCACTCCGGGCAGCACGACCAGTTCGAAGTCTTTGCCGGCCTTGATGAGCGCGTTCACGACTTGCATGGTGGAGGCGGGATCCACGTTGTCGTCCATTTCGCCCACCACGAGCATGAGCGGGCGCGTCAGCCGGTGGGCGTTTTCCACGTTGGAGCAGGCCACGTAGCTGCTGTCCACGGGATAGCCCATCCATTGCTCGTTCCACCAGATTTTGTCCATGCGGTTGTCGTGGCAGCCGCAGCTGGAGTAGGCCGCCTTGTAGAACTCCGGATGAAAGAGCACGGCGGCCATGGCTTCCTGTCCGCCTGCCGAAGCCCCGAAGATGCCCACGCGGGCGGTGTCCATGCAAGGATATTTTTCGGCGGCGGCCTTGATCCATGCGATGCGGTCGGGGAATCCGGCATCTTTCAGGTTCTTGTGGCACACATCCTCGAACTTCTTGCCTCGGTAGGACGTGCCCATGGCATCCAGCTGCACGACGATGAAGCCCAGTTCGGCCAATGCCGTCATGTTCCAGTTGTAGGGGGCGAAGCTTTTCGGCGTGTAGGCATCGCCCGGCCCGGCATAGATGTACTCAATGACGGGATAGGTCTTTTGCGGGTCGAAATTCGTGGGCCGCTGGATGATGCCCCACATCGGGGTCTTGCCGTCGCGCCCCGGGGCGGCGAACACTTCCGGGGGCGTCCAGCCGTCTTTTTCGAGCAGGCTGATGTCCGCCCGGGCCAGCGTCCGGCAATCCTCCGGGTTTACCGTGCCGCGCAGGAGGGTGACGGGTGCGCGGTCCACGGTGGAGTATTTGTCAATAAGCAGCGTGAAGTCTTTGTTGAACACGGCGGTGTGGTTGCCCGGCTCGGGCGTGAGGCACACCATGTCTTTGCCGTCCATGCCTATCCTATAATAATGTATATGGTAGGGGTCTTCGCCGGGATTCACGCCACTGGCCGCGAAGTAGATGGCCTGCCGGTCTTCGTCCACCTTGAGCACTTGGCGCACGACCCATTCGCCCCGTGTGATTTGGCGGTCAACAGAACCTTTTTCCAAGTCAATCATGTAGAGGTGGTTCCAATTGTCCCGCTCGCTTGTCCACAGCATCCGTTTCCCGTCCTTCAGCTTGTGGCGGAAGATGCGGTTATAGACGACAAAGGTGGGGCTGGTTTCCTCCACCAGTGTCCGCACGTCGCCTGTTTCGGCGTTGAGCTCCAGCATGCGGTACGTCTGGTGCCCGCGTTCGTTGTACTCGAAGGTCAGCGTCCGGCTGTCTTCGCTCCATTCGGGGCCGTAGAGGTCATATTGGCGGTTGAAGAGTTCCGTGGAGGGAATGACGGCTTTCCCGCTTTCGACATAGAACACGCATGGCACCTTGAATCGCAGTTCGTCGCCCGGCTTGGCATATTCCTGCCGGTGGAGTATGGGTTGCAGCTGGCTTGCAGGCGAGCTTTCCACGTAATGGACATACCGTTTGGCGGCCGGTCGGATTTTGTTGGTACATACTTTCTTGCCGTCCGGGCTCCACTTGATCCAACTGGAATAATAGTTTCCTGCCGTGCCGTCGTTGCTCAATGCGCGTTCGTTTTTTCCATCCGCGTCGCAGACATACACGTTGTCATTCTTGATGTAGGCCCGCAGTTTTCCGTCGGGGGAGGGCACGGGGGCCGCGTCCCGCTCGTCGTCCACTTCCATCCAGTGGCGTGTGTTCCCACGTGGTCTTTCCGGTGGCAACGGTTTCTTTTCGGCCAGCCGCAGGCTGTCTCCGCAAGCCTGTTCCACAATCCACCGGAATCCGCCGTAGCGGAAAGCGATGCCTTCCGGGCGGGTCGCATCAGTGGCGAAGCGGTCTAGCACGAGGGCGTCCCGCCGCACTTCCTTTCCCGTCTCGCGGGCGAGCAGGGCGGCCAGCGCGTCCATGTGGACGGCGCGGACATTGGCGGCATCGGCTTTTCCGTCCGCCGTGCCGATGTGATATGCCCTTCCTTCTGCAGTGTATGTGAAATAATGGAACACGCTGTCGTTGTCCCAGCGGATTTCCGCCGGGTCGTCATACACGCGGGTGGCGTTGAACTTGTCGTGGAGGGAATAAGCCCTCCGGTAGTCTTCCAATGTGCCTTGGGCTGTTGCCCCGCCGGTTGCCAGGGTCAGGGCAATCAGGCATGCGGTGATGTCCTTGATATCCATGTTGCAATGTCAGTTGATTTGTTTGGCAGGCCGTGCTTCCAGCTCTTTGATGGCGGAGGCGAACTCTTGCGGCGCGATGTCCACCGGGCCTTTCATGAACTCGGGGACGTTGTAGCTGCGCATGAAGCGGCGGTGCTTGTCGGGTATTTCCTGGGGCAGTTCGAACGGTTTGCGCCCCTGTCCGCCTTTGTCGATGTAGGCGATGAAGGGGCGGGTGTAGTTCCCGTCGTTCCGGCGGCTGCAGAACACCACCCACCGGCCGTTGCTGCTCCATGCACAGCCGCTTTCGGCTTCGCCGGAGTTGATTTCCGTCAGGGCGCGTGTCTTCCGGGTGCGCAAGTCCGTCAGGTAGAGGTCGGCATCTTTGTGCCAGATGTGGAACACGCCATAGTCGCCCATGGTGAACATCAGGTAGCGTCCGTCGGGCGAGATGCGCGGGCGGGTGGCACTTTTCCCGATGGCGGCGGCATCCACCACCAGCTCGGCGGAGTCCACGGCATGCCGCGCCGCATCGAAACGGCGGCGGTAGAGGTTGTATTTGATTTCCTTGTACCGCAGGATGGTTTCATTGTCGAGGTTTTCCGATGTGTCCTTGCGTACGAAGCGGGCGGAGGCGTAGTAGAGGTACTTGCCGTCCGGGCTCCACCAAGGGAACACTTCCATTTCGTCCGGGTCGCCCTTGATGCGGGTCACCTCGTTCCGCTCTACGTCATAGAGAATCAGGTCGCTGCGCATGTCCTGCACTTCGATTTTCTGCAAGTCGCGCGTGTGGAACGTCTGCCCCGTCTGGTTCACGGAGTAGGCGATGAGTTTTTCCCGCGGATGCCATGCCGGATACACGCCCGCCGAAATCAAAGAGTCGGTCTTGAGGTTCACTTTGGTGACTTTCCCGTCGTAGGCGATGATGGTGCCCCCGTAGGATTCCCTGACGTGGAACTGCATGCGGGCGGGGTCATAGTTCTGATAGGAGTGGCAGTTGATGCAGTGGGCATCGTTCACGCCCATGCCCTGCAGGTTGCCGTAGATGACATGTTCGTCGAAGTTGGTCAGGTCGCGCTGGTTGATGGTCAGGTCGTGGTAGGTGACGTAAGACGGGCTGATGAGGCGGTAGGACAGGTAAGGGTCGATGTCTTCCTCGGCCACGTGGATGCGGAACGGCTTGCGGCGCGTCCATCCGTCGCCGTGCTTGACGAATACTTCCACGTCGAGTGCGCGTCCGCGCGCCCGTGCCGTCATGTCGTGCCATTCGTCCACGCCGGGTGTCACTTCCCGTTTGTCCGTAGTCCATTCCCCGTCCGGCCCGCTGATGCGCACGGCGTAGGCGTCGGCCTCTTCGTCCACGATGAAGCGCAGGGGCGCGATGTTTGGGGGGACGGTCACGTCGCGGTAATCCGGATAGATGTCTGCGGCGTCCGTGCTTTCCGTGTAATTGTCGGGCATTTGCGGGGCGCAGCTGAAGCAGGCGAGGCAGGCGAGGCCGGCGAGGCAGCCAGCGAGGAGTTTCCAGAACTTTTCCATGAGGTCAATAAGTTTGCAGTCCGTTGACTAAGAAGTAGAAATAATAGAAGGTGCCGCCGAATTGCGGGCGGAAGGCTTCGGCCATTTGGGCTTCCGTCATGCCTGCGCATTGCTGCGTGAGGGCCATGAAGCGCGCGTAGCTGTCCTTTACTTCCGCGTCGAAAGGCATGTGGCTGATGTCCACGTTGTTTTCCAAATGGCCGTAGAGGTAGGCTGCCTCCTGGTAGTGGCGCGGCATGTGCTCGCCGTTGTGCAACGTGGCATATTTGAAAAAGCGCGGCCAGAACAGGCCGATGTCTTTCATCTGCAGGGCGGCGATGAGGTTCTGTTCCTGGTGGACGGGGTCGTCGCTGTTCCCGTAGGCGAAGGTGCGGAGCAGGAACATCTCGATGACGTTCATGTCCGTGTTGAGCCGGTCTTCTTCCGGCATCAGGCTGAGGATGGGGCGGAACTCTTCGCTCTCGCGGATGGTCTCGGGATGGTTCACGTAGGTTTCGTATTTTTCGGCCCAGTGCCTGTGGAAGAGTGTGCGTTTCAGCATGGCGAGGTATTTTCGCGCCACGGTGTAGTCTCCTCCGGCGATGGAGGTCTTGGCCATGTATTTCAGGTATTCCACTTTCCATCCATACGTCACGCCGTCTTCCATGCACCAGCGGTAGCAATAGTTTTCCTGTCCGTAGTGGTAGTATAGGGCTTTCCCGCCCACTTGCGCCAGGCGGACGAGGAACGGCGCATCGGGGCTTGCGCCTCCTTCGCGGTATTGGAACATTTCGTCGCCCGCCCTGCCCAGGCGGAAGAGCGCCAGGTTTTTGTTCATTACCATCAGCCGGGTAGGCTCTCCCGTGGTCTGCGCGAACAGGGCGGGGATTTTCTCCCATTCGCATTGGTCTATGGCGCGCGCCATCCGCAGCTCGCAGCGGAAGTTTTCGTCCACATACCACGATGCTTTCAGCCAAAACCCCATGGCCGCCAGCACGGCAAGTTGTGCGGCACCTGTCATCCAGCCCTTGGCTGCCACCCGGCAATCATAGGCGAGTGCGCCCGCAATCGGGGCGGCCAGCAAGACATAATAAGGTATGCGGTAGCCTGGGTACATTCCGCCCACCGCGTTGAAACTCGGGAGCGCGGCGGTGTAAACCGCGCCGATGGCCGTCTGTGAATAGCAGAAACGGTAGGCCAGAAGGGGCACTCCGATGCCAAGCAACACGCCAATCGCCGTAGTCGTGACGCGGCGGGGACGGGACATTTCCGGCATGCGCCAGCACAACACGGCCATATACGCCGTGCCCGCCAGGGCATACGCGCCGAAGAGCGGGTAGCCGGCCACCGTCCAAAGCACCATCCAGCCCATTCCCGCATAGTTGTTGCGTAAGAACAGGCGGCTGAACACCCACACGGCCGCGAGCGACGACAGGATGCCGAGGGTGCCCGCGAAAAAGTAGCCCTGCAACTTGATGTAGTAGATGAAATAGCCCATTTGCACGATGCCGGCCAGCAAGGCGGCAGGGACGAGGGCCGGCAACAGGCTCCACGGGCCGGAAAGGCGGAAGGCGGAGCGCATGACCAGGCAGGCCGCTATCCACAAGGCCGTCAGCCAGGCCACGCCTGCGGCGGGATGGTAGAAGAACTGGGTGAAGAAACAGGCCGCCCATTGCAACGTGCCGCCGGGGAAAGCCGCGAAAGTTTCGTAGAACAGGCGGTCGGGGAGGAACAGGTTGAGTTCCTGGATGCGGAACAGCGTTTCTTGTTCGAAGCCGTAGAGGCACAGTCCCATGACGAGCGGGAGCACGATGCCGTATGCCCATGGCAGGAGGCGGGCGATGCGTCGTGCCGCGTTTCCGGATGCCGGCTGCCCCGTCTTTTTCACGTGGGCGGGTTGCGGGGTATGAGTCACCATAAGTTATAATTCTTTAAAAGAGATAGGTTTCCTGTATTCAAAGTTAGTAAATCTTGGGGTATTAACGTAATATAATATAGGAAAACTTCACAAAAGGGCGGGATTTTCTTATCTTTACCGAGATTTTGTGTGGAATCAATTTGCTAACCGCGTCGCAGACGCACTAATATTTTTTATTACCATGTTGAAACAACTGATGTTTTCTTGTGCATGCCTGGCTGCAGTGTCGGCTTATGCGCAAAAAGACAAGCCTTGGTGGCTCGACCCCGAGGTGAACGAAGTGAACACGTTGGCCCCGAGGGCGGCGTTCTTTGCCTACGAGACTGAGCAGCTGGCCGAAAAAGGGCAGAAGAACCAATCGGAACGTTATTTGTCGTTGGAAGGCAAGTGGAAATTCAATTTTTCCAAAGACCATGACAAGGCACCCAAAGACTTTTATGCCGTGGATTACGATGACTCGCAATGGGTGGACTTCCCCGTGCCGGGCATCTTGGAACTGAACGGCTACGGCGACGCCACTTATAAGAATGTGGGTTACGCCTGGAGTAACCAGTTCCATTCCGATCCGCCGTTTGTGGAGGAACGCAACAACTACACCGGTTCTTACCGCAAGACGGTGAAAGTGCCGGCCGATTGGAAAGGCGAGCGCATTTATCTCCATGTGGGGTCGGCCACGTCCAACCTGATGGTGTGGGTGAACGGCAAGTTCGTGGGCTACAGCGAAGACAGCAAGGTGGCTGCCGAGTTCGACCTCACGAAATACCTGAAACCGGGGCAGGAAAACCTCGTTGCCATGCAGGTCATGCGCTGGTGCGACGGTTCTTACCTGGAGGACCAGGACTTTTGGAAACTCACGGGTATTGCCCGCGAGGTGTATCTCTATGCCCGTCCCGAGGCGCAGATTGCCGACTGGTTCATCACGTCCGACTTGACGGGGGACTACCGCGACGGACTCTTGAACGTGAAAGTCTCCACGGCGGATGCCAAGGGGCAGACGCTCGTGCTCTCGTTGAAGGACGCTGAAGGCAAGGAAGTGGCCGGAAAAACCATTCAAGTGGGCAAGGACGGCAAGGTGGAGGCCGACTTCGAAGTGAAGAACCCGCTGAAATGGACGGCCGAAACGCCCAATCTTTATACACTCTGTGCCACGCTCAAGGACGGCGACAAGGTGACCGAGGCCATCCGCCAGGACGTGGGTTTCCGCAAGGTGGAAATCAAGAACGCCCAGGTGCTGGTCAACGGCCAGCCGGTGCTGTTCAAGGGTGCCAACCGCCACGAAATGGACCCGCTGGGCGGCTACGTGGTGTCGGTGGACCGCATGCTGCAAGACATTCGCATCATGAAGGAGCTGAACATCAATGCAGTGCGCACCTGCCACTATCCCGACGACCCGCGTTGGTATGAGCTGTGCGACCGCTACGGGCTGTATGTGGTGGCAGAGGCCAACATCGAGAGCCACGGCATGGGTTACGGTGACAAGACGCTGGCCAAGCGGGCCGACTACGAGAAAGCCCATCTGGAACGCAACGAGAGCAACGTGAAACTCTTCAAGAACCATCCTTCCATCATCTTCTGGAGCTTGGGCAACGAGGCGGGTTACGGGCCTAACTTCGAAAAGGCATACGACATGATAAAGGCTTACGACCCCAGCCGTCCCGTGCAGTATGAGCAGGCCGGGCAGAACGGTAAAACTGATATCTTCTGCCCGATGTACTACGGCTATTGGGGCTGTGAGGCATATGCAAAGGGCGACAACCCGCGCCCGCTCATTCAGTGTGAGTATGCCCACGCCATGGGCAACTCGATGGGCGGATTCAAGGAATACTGGGACTTGGTGCGCAAGTACCCCAAGTACCAGGGCGGTTTCATCTGGGACTTCGTGGACCAAGGGCTGCGCGTGAAGAACAAGCAGGGCAAGGACATCTATGCTTACGGTGGCGACTTCGGCCGTTATCCCGCGAGCGACCACAACTTCAACAACAACGGCATCATCAACCCCGACCGGAAGCCGAACCCGCATGCCAACGAGGTGCGCTATTTCTATCAGGACATTTGGGTCACGGCCAAAGACCTGAAGACCGGCGAGGTGGAAGTCTATAACGAATACTTCTTCAAGCCGCTTGACAATGTGTCGCTGCAGTGGACGCTGGAATGCGAGGGCGAAACGGTCGGCAGCGGGCAGATGGACTTGGACGTGCAGCCGCAGCAGCGCAAGGTGGTGAAGCTCGAAGGCTACGAACTGCCAGCCGACTTGGAGAAAGAGACGGTGCTGAACATCGACTTCGTACTGAAAAAGTCCGAACCGATGTTGAAGGCAGGTTATGCCGTGGCACGGCAACAGTTTGTAGTGAATCCTTATACTTTCCCCACGGTGGACCAGGTGCTGGCCGCTAGTGTTTCGGATGAAAACAAAGTGGAGAAGGACGAGATGCTGGCTTGCGTGACCTTGACGGCGGGTAACACGTCCGTTACGTTCAACCGCCACACGGGCTGGATTGACTATCTCGATGTGGACGGACGGCCGATGCTGGAAGAGGGCCATGCCATCACGCCTGACTTTTGGCGCGCACCCACGGACAACGATTATGGCGCAAACGCCCAGCGCAAGCTGAATGCGTGGAAGGAGCCGCAGATGAAGCTGAAATCGTTCGACGTGAAATGGGGCGAAAAGGATGCCGACAAGAAGGTCGTGGCTGTCTATGACATGCCGTCGGTGGAGGCCACGCTGACGATGACCTACACGCTCACGCCTGCCGGCGAACTGGTGGTGAACGAGTCGATGAAGGTGAACGGGGATGCGAAGAAGCAACCGGAACTGATGCGCTTCGGCATGCAGCTCGTGATGCCGGAAGCATACAGCAAGTTGACGTATTACGGCAAGGGACCCGGCGAGAACTACATCGACCGCAACCATGGTGACCGCCTCGGCGTGTATGAGGCCGACGTGGCCGACCAATATTGGGGTTACGTGCGTCCGCAGGAAAGCGGCAACAAGACGGAGGTGCGCTATTGGCAGGTGAAGGACGAATACGGCCGCGGGTTGGAGTTCTATTCCATTGCTCCGATGGAATGCAGCACGTTGAACTTCCTGGCTGAGGACTTGGATGACGGATGGGACAAGTATGCCCACCAAAGCCATTCGGGCGACCTGGCCCCGCGCGACTTCAGCGTGGTGAAGCTGGCTCTTCGTCAGCGTGGCTTGGCTTGTGAAAACAGTTGGGGAGCCATTCCGCTTCCGCAGTATCGTGTGCCTTATCAGGATTATGACTTCACGTATGTGATTCGTCCGTTGTAAACCGGGCGAGTCCCAAAAACGATAAAAGGCGGCTCTGCCGGGTGGAATTCCGGCGCAGCCGTCTTTTTTCGTAGATGAATGTCCGCAGTCAAAGTCGGTAGAAATGAACTTCCTGCCGCGTGGAATTTGTAATTCTACGTATGGGGTATCAGGATTTTCAATCCGAAAAGATTCGTTTCTTTTGCTGTGGCCTCTTAATGTAAATTTTTGGCGTTCCTTTTGCTGTGTTGTGTATTTTTTTTATTTTTGTACCCGCTTTTACTCACCAAATACGAAAACAAATGGAAAAAAGACCTTTGCGGGGACGGTCTTTGTGGTGGTCGGCCACCATTATTTGTCTCATGATGGCTTTGACGGCGCAGGCCGGAGGCTTTAAGCACCCGGCTTGGCTGGGCAGCACGACGGAAATCATCCGAATTACGGGTGTGGAATTTACGGACACGGCTACCATCTTGAGTTTCCACGAGCGGAATAAGCCGGGTTGGTGGATCCGGATAGCCAAGGAAGCTTTTCTGGAGGACATGGGCAGGCGGCGATACAAGGCCATCCGGGGCGAGGGTATCACGCTGGGCGAGCGTTATGTCACGCCCGAGAGCGGCGAAAGCCGGTTCAGGGTGTTCTTTGAACCGATGCCGGAGGACACTCGTTGCTTTGACTTCGTGGAAGGTTTCCAAAATGGGTATTACCGTATCTTGGGCATCCACGAGGCGGGGCAGATGCCGGAGATTCCCCGCGGCGAGCCGTTCCGCATGACGGACGAGTTGGAACAGGAGTTTTTCCGTGCCGACACGGCCTGCGTGCGCGGGCGGATAGAAGGCTATTCCCGCGAGTGGGGTTTTGAGAACATGCAATACAATCGCAGCATTGTCATGACGGGGGAGGATGTGCCCATGACCGTGCCCGTCAATGAAGACGGCACGTTCGAGTTCCGTTTCCTGGCATATCATCCGCAAGAGGGCTTGTTGTTTGCCAGACAAGGGAACAATGGCAAGGCGATACGTTTCTACGCGGAACCGGGAAAGACCACGGACATCACCCTGCGGCGGGACGGGTCGGTGGATTGTGCCGTCCAATCGCCCGGCGTGTTCACCCTCCGGAATTCATTAAGGTGCGGTTACCAGGAACTTTGCTGCTATCCCTATTGGGAGTACCGTGCCGATAAAGACTCGCTGAAAGACATGCGGGACTTTGCGGATTGTGCCATGCGGAAAATGGATGCGGCGTTGCTGTTGGCCGGCTACTTGGCTTGGCGTTACGAATTTACGCCATGGGAGCGGCATTTGGCGGAAGTCTATACGAAAATGGAATATGGGAGAGGCGTAGCGGATTACGGGATGGACGGACAGTGGGCCGTTCCTGAAGGGGAATCGCTGCCCAATACGGATAAGCTTGTCGCGTTGCCCAACTATCGTTATTTGCGCCGGCTGCCGCTCGACGATGTGTCGTGCCTGGCTTTGGCTGATTGTGATTTGTTTGTCAACCGCTATGAGTTTGTCTGGCCCTTGCGTTATGCATGGCGCAACAATTGTTTGCTCGAAGACAGCCTGGCCGTGGCCGACGGCCGGATGCTGGCTATGGACAGGGTACTTTCCGGTTGCGCGGCACCATCGTTGTTCGGGCAGATGACTTTGTTGCGGGAGATGACGACCGACATGGACAGTTACTTGGCCATACCGGATAGTGGCAAGATAGAATTGGAGAAAGTCTTTGCCCGTAGGCGCGGGCTGTTGGCTTTGCCCGCGCTGCAACAGCAGGCCGACCGTGTGTATGCGGAAGCGGTGGAACGTTGGTCGTCACCCGTCTATGCCTTGCCAGACGGTGAGGCTGCGGACGTGTTGCGGCGGCTGACGGACAAATACAAAGGCAAGTACCTGCTGATAGACTTTTGGGGGATGGGGTGTGGCCCGTGCCGTTCGGGCATCGAGCGTTCCAAGGCCATGCGCGAGGCGTTGCGTGACGACAAGGAGGTGGACTTCCTCTTCGTCAGCGTCAAGGGCGAGGCCCCGGCGGAGAAGTTCCGCAAATATGTGTCGGAAAATTTGGCGGGCGAGGACGTGCAGGAAATCAGCCGCGATGATTACAACAAGCTGATGGAACTGTTCCACTTCCTGGGCATCCCGCATTATGAGACGCTTGACCCGGAAGGCAACGTCGTGCGCCAGGGATTGCATTATGCCCAAACGGCGGAGTCGTTCAAGGCGCAGGTGGAGCAGTTGAAACGGCAGGCGGGACAATGACGGGGCTTTGGCTTCCGTGGTTTCTGTCGCGTGGAGTCCAAATCCCACGCGGCAGAAATTATGGGAACAGCCCGCATTCTTGGGGATTTGATACCATTTGGAAAAACGAATTGAGGGAATTGAGTGATACAGAATTCCTGCTTTTACAAACTTCTGAATGTCGGCAGTCAAAGCCGCCAGGAATGAACTGTCCCGCCTCGCAGGGGGACGAGCCCCGAAGGGGCGGAGGGGATTCCCACCCACGCTGTCATCCCGCATGGCGAACGGAAGGGTCGTTACGACCCCCGCATGGCGAACGGAAGGGTCGTTACGACCCCCGCATGGCGAATAGAAGGGTCGTTACGACCCCGCCCTCAAGCGTTAAACATTGCAAAGTAAACCATTATGAACTGATTCGTGTCGCCCTCTTCGTTAAATTTGCGCAAAAAATAAAGCCGTGCAGTATGGCAGATAAAATAAGAATACCATGACACAGAAGAACAGTTATAATAGGAAGCCCCTGCGCCTGCCCTCCGACAGACGTGAACCGAGGCGGGCATACCCCCGCCTTGTAATCCGTGTTGTTGGTATGGAAAGGAGGAAAATACTATGTTGAGAGGAACCACCACTTAGAATCATTCCCAAGCGCATCAACGGCACCGTCCTCACTCCGGAGATGGTGGTCACCGTGACCACGCAGATGCACACGACCACCCCGTTCTACAACGGAGCGAAAGATACGACTTGCAGGCCGTCATCCGCGAGGTCGTATATGGTTGCCAAGGCGACGAGAAGCCGACGCCGTGGGGAATGGCCGGCTTGGACCGGGGGAAGATTAAGGACATATGTTTCGTCTGGCCCTTCCACACGCTGTTCGAGCATTGCGGGTTTGCCATGGCGGACATTTTGAAGATCGAGGGGTTTAACCTTGAAATTGAATTGACTGATGAAATACTGTAACGGTTTCCCGCAGACGATGGTGGTCGGGGAGAATGGCGTGACCTTGCACGACTTGGAACGCGCGATGTTGTCGCTTTATTGGGACAAGGAACTGAACGATGGAGACAAGGAGTTCGTGATGGAAAGGTATAAGAAGGAGAGGATGCGGCATCTGGACGGCCTTTTCGCCTTCACGGAAGAAAACCGGCAGAGGCTGGAGGAGGTGGAGTGGCTCTATCTGGAAGCCGTGCGGCGGATGGATGGAATCGTGGACCGGATGGCCATGCGAGAGGCGCGGAAGAAAGAGCAAGGCCGGATGGCTGCCGGTTTCATCCTGGCGAACTTGGAAATAGGCAACCTGGAGGATACTCCGGACCACGGCTATTCCGACGAGGAGATGGACCTGTGGGGCGTCTTGTGCGGCGAAGACCGGCAGCATCTGTTGTTCTGGGGCGTTCAGTACCGGACCGTGTATGTCGACGATTACGGGAAAGACCGGAACATGCGGGAGCAGCCGCACCGCCCGCGCACCGCTGCGGCCGACCCTGGCGCGGAGGCATGTCTTGGCCGAGACTTCAGGGAACTGAAGGATAGCCGGAAACTGGCATGGGGGGATCTCATGCGGATTACGGGTTTCGACCTGACCGTCAGGCTGCGCTATTGAAATGAGGACGCCCGTGGCTCCGGGCGCGTGGCGGGCGGCGGTCACTTGTTGGCTTCCTTCACCTTGCGGAACAAGTCCGAGGCGAAGATGAAGCTGTTGAGGCGTTCGTTGGTGGACGACATGATCTGGTCCTTGGAGCCTTGCCACTCCTTGTGCCCTTCATATATATATAGGATGTTCTCGCCGATGCCCATGACGGAGTTCATGTCGTGGGTGTTGATGATGGTGGTCATGTTGAACTCCACGGTGATGTCGTGGATGAGGTCGTCGATGACCAGTGAGGTCTTGGGGTCAAGGCCCGAGTTTGGCTCGTCGCAGAACAGGTATTTGGGGTTGAGCGCGATGGCGCGGGCTATCGCGGCGCGTTTCTGCATACCACCACTGATTTCATCCGGATACTTCTGCTGCGCCTCGAGCAGGTTGACACGATCGAGGCAGAATTGCGCCCGCTTCACGCGGTCGGCGTAATTGTCGCGCGAGAACATGTCGAGCGGGAACATGACGTTTTCCAGGACAGTCATGGAGTCGAAGAGGGCCGCGCTTTGGAAAAGCATGCCCATCTCGCGGCGCAACATCTTCCATTCCTGTTTGTTCATGGTCACCAGGTCGCGCCCGTCGTAGAGCACTTCGCCGCTGGTGGGTCGGAACAAGCCCACGATGCATTTCATCAGCACCGTTTTTCCCGATCCGCTCTGCCCGATAATCAAGTTGGTCTTTCCGTTTTCGAACACGCAGTTGATGTCGTTGAGCACGTCTTTGTCTTCAAAGGACTTGTATAGCGATTTTACTTCTATCATCAGGATAACAATTGAGTCAGTAATACGTCGGAGAAAAGGATGAGCACGCTGCTGCTGACCACGGAGTCGGTGCTGGCCTTGCCCACTTCCACGGATCCGCCTTCCACCGTGTAGCCGTAGAACGCCGACACGCTGGTGATGACGAAGGCGAAGAAGATGGACTTGATGAACCCCATCCACACATACCATTCGTTGAACTCATGCTGCAAGCCCAATGTCAGGTCGTCGATGGTGATGATATGCCCGATGAAAGCCGTGGCGTATGCGCCGACGAAGCCCGAAAAGATGCTGAAGCAGACCAACACGGGCATCATCGTCATCATGCCGAGCACTTTGGGCAGGATGAGGTAGTTGGCTGAGTTGACTCCCATGATTTCCAGCGCGTCGATTTGCTGGGTGACGCGCATGGTGCCGATTTCAGAGGCGATGTTGGAGCCTACTTTTCCCGCCAGGATGAGGCACATGATGGACGAGGAAAACTCCAGAAGCATGATTTCGCGCGTGGTGTAGCCCGTGACGAACTTCGGCATCCAGGGACTTTCGATGTTCAGCTTGATCTGGATACAAATCACAGCTCCTATGAAGAAGGAAATGAGGAGGACGATGCCGATGGAGTCCACCCCCTGCTGGCTCATTTCTTTGATGTATTGCTTGAAAAACATGCGCATCCGCTCAGGGCGCGAGAAAGTGCGGCGCATGAGCATCAGGTAACGGCCGAAAGTGGCCACGCTTTTATTGAATAGCATATAGTGTCCTTTTTATTTCACACAAAATTAATGAATTTCCCCTAAAAAAAGGGCAGGTGACGGAAATACTTTTAGCTGGCGAGCTGTTTTTTAATACATTTTGCGTATTTTTGTGCGCAAAATTCAAATCTATGGCAGAAGCTCTTTCGCAGGACGGACGTAATGAAGGTTTGGTGCTCCGCACGGAGGGTCTGGTCAAGACGTATGGCAAGCGCACGGTGGTGAACAATGTGTCGTTTGACGTCAAGCAAGGGGAAATCGTCGGCCTGTTGGGACCCAACGGGGCAGGAAAAACCACTTCTTTCTATATGACGACCGGATTGGTGGTACCCAATGCGGGGCGCATTTTTATCGGCGACTTGGAAATCACGAAGTTTCCCGTATATAAGCGGGCACGGAACGGCATCGGCTACTTGGCGCAAGAGGCGTCGGTGTTCCGCAAGATGACGGTGGAAGACAATATTGCTTCCGTGCTGGAGATGACGGGACGGTCGAAGGAATACCAAAAAGAGAAGCTGGAGAGCCTGATTGCGGAGTTCAGCCTGCAGAAAGTGCGCAAGAACCTGGGCGACCGCCTTTCGGGTGGCGAGCGTCGGCGGACGGAAATAGCCCGTTGCCTGGCCATTGACCCCAAGTTCATCATGCTGGACGAGCCGTTTGCGGGCGTGGATCCCATTGCGGTGGAAGACATACAGTATATCGTGTGGAAGCTTAAGAAACGCAATATCGGTGTGCTGATTACGGATCACAACGTGGAGGAGACTTTGTGTATCACCGACCGCGCCTACCTGCTTTTCGAGGGGCAAATCCTGTTCCAAGGCTCGCCTAAGGAATTGTCTGAAAACGAAGTGGTGAGGGCCAAATACCTGACGAACAGTTTCGTGCTCCGCCTGAAGGATTTCCAAAAGATAGATGAAGAAAAAAATGCGCAAGGACATTGATTTTTGAAAGATAAAAGCTATCTTTGCAGCCTGTTGCCGGAAGGCTGAAAAAGAAGAACAACGAATTAATTAATATAACAATCTGATTCCGAAAAATGAATATTTCATTAGAAAACCTCGACAAGGTGAGTGCCGTGCTTACCATTAAGGTGGAGAAGGCGGACTATGCTGAGAAAGTGGAAGCCGCGTTGAAAAAACTCCGTAAGACTGCAAATTTGCCGGGATTCCGTCCCGGACAGGTGCCTATGGGGCTGCTGAGAAAGCGCATGGGCAAGGATGTGACGGCTGACGAAGTGAACAAACTGTTGGGTGAGAAACTCTATGGTTATATCAAGGAAAACAATCTGAACATATTGGGCGAGCCGCTTCCGAGCGAGGATCGCCAGCAGGATATCGACTTCGACACGATGGACGAGTTCTCGTTTGCTTTCGACATCGCTTTGGCACCTGAGTTCAAGGCTGAATTGACGGCGGACGACAAGGTGGACTATTACGATATCCTCGTGGACGACAAGATGATTGACGGCCAAGTGAAGATGTACACCCAGCGTGCGGGAAGTTATGCGCAGGTGGATGCTTACGAGCCGAAGGACATGGTGAAAGGCTTGTTGGCCGAGCTGGACGAGAATGGCAACACGAAGGAAGGCGGCATACAGGTGGAAAATGCCGTGCTGTTGCCTGAATATATGAAGAACGACGAGCAGAAGGCAATCTTCAATGGTTGCAAGGTGAACGACGTGCTGGTGTTCAATCCCAACAAGGCGTATGAAGGCCACGATGTGGAAATCGCATCATTGCTGAAGATTAAGAAAGAGGAAGTGCCGGCGATGACTTCGGACTTCAGCTTCCAGGTTCAGGAAATCACGCGCTTCAAAGAAGCCGATCTGACACCGGAATTGTTCGACCAAGTGTTTGAGAAGGGCACGGTGAAGACGGAAGAGGAATTCCGTGGCAAAATCCGGGAGATTTTGAGTGAGCAGTTCAAGGCTGACAGCGATTATAAGTTCATCCTTGACGTGCGCACTTACTTGACGGACAAGGTGGGCAAGTTGGAATATCCCGATGCTTTCCTGAAACGTTTCATGAAAGTCACCAATAAAGACAAGGATGAGAAATGGGTGGAGGACAACTACGCGCAGAGCATCCAGGAGTTGACTTGGCATCTGATCAAGGAGCAATTGGTGAAGGCATATAATATAAAGGTGGAGAAGGAAGACATGCTGGAAACCGCTAAGAATATCACCAAAATCCAGTTTGCGCAGTATGGGATGATTAATATCCCTGACGAGGTGCTGAATAATTATGCCAACGAAATGTTGCAGAAGAAGGACCAAGTGGAATCCTTGCTGAACCGCAGCGTGGAAAACAAGCTTTCGGCTGCGTTGAAGGACGTAGTCACGTTGAACCACAAGGAAATCAGCGTGGAGGAATTTAACAAATTGTTCTCTTGATAGCAGATAGGATTAAATTTGTGAAATAACCACAAGGAAGGGAACTCCCGAACGCATTTGTCCCACACATGGCGGAAGATGAACGTTCAGGAGTTTCTTTCCGTTTGAATAGGAGAATAAGACGTATGAACGATTTTAGGAAATATGCTGTCAAGCATTTGGGCATGAACGGACAGGCGTTGGATGACGTGGTCAGCATGCAAAATCAATATCTGAATCCTTACATCTTGGAGGAACGCCAGTTGAATGTCACGCAGATGGATGTGTTCTCGCGCCTGATGATGGACCGTATCATTTT
This sequence comes from uncultured Paraprevotella sp., assembly GCA_944319925.1. Taxonomy (GTDB): domain Bacteria; phylum Bacteroidota; class Bacteroidia; order Bacteroidales; family Bacteroidaceae; genus Paraprevotella. Next base: position 6,016 of record CALUFQ010000034.1, on the reverse strand, counting down.
CTTGGGGACACAAATTGACGACTACACGGCCAACACATTACAGGCCCAGCTGCTTTATTTGGACTCCGTGGATTCCGGGAAAGACATTTCCATTTATATCAATTCCCCCGGCGGTTCCGTGTATGCGGGCTTGGGCATTTATGACACGATGCAGTTCATCGGCAGTCCGGTGGCGACCATTTGCACCGGCATGGCCGCGTCTATGGCAGCCGTGTTGCTGGTAGCCGGCGCGGAAGGAAAGCGTTCGGCACTCACGCATAGCCGTGTGATGATTCATCAACCCATGGGAGGCGCGCAGGGGCAAGCCTCGGACATTGAAATCACGGCCCGCGAGATTCAGAAGTTGAAAAAGGAACTTTACACGATTATCGCCGACCATTCGCATACCCCGTTTGACAAGGTGTGGGCCGATTCGGACCGTGATTATTGGATGACTGCCCAGGAAGCCAAGGACTATGGTATGATTGATGAAATCTTAATGCGTAAACAGTGAGCATGAAGAAAGTTTGTTCGTTTTGTGGCCGGTCGGAGCGAGAAGTGCCCTTGTTGATTACCGGCATGAGCGGTTTTATTTGCAGCGATTGTGCACGGCAGGCCTACCAGATAGTGAATGACGCGCTTCCTGAAGACCGGAAAGGAAAAGACGATTTGGGCTTTAAGCTTTCGGAGTTGCCCAAGCCCAAGGAAATCAAGGACTATTTGGACCAGTACGTGATTGGGCAGGACGATGCAAAGCGTTACCTGGCCGTTTCGGTCTATAACCATTACAAGCGGTTGGCGCAACAGGCCACGGACGATGGTGTGGAAATTGAAAAGTCGAACATCATCATGGTGGGCAGCACGGGGACGGGAAAAACCTTGCTGGCGCGCACGATTGCCAAACTGCTGCATGTGCCTTTCACCATTGTGGATGCTACGGTGTTCACGGAGGCCGGTTATGTCGGCGAAGATGTGGAGAGCATCCTTTCACGCTTGCTGCAGGTGGCCGATTACAATGTGGAGGCGGCGCAGCGCGGCATCGTGTTCATTGACGAAATAGACAAGATTGCCCGCAAGAGCGACAATCCGTCTATCACCCGTGACGTGAGCGGAGAGGGTGTGCAACAAGGATTGTTGAAACTGCTGGAAGGCTCGATGGTGAATGTGCCGCCCAAAGGCGGGCGCAAGCATCCCGACCAGGATTACATCCACGTGGATACACGCAATATCTTGTTCATTTGTGGCGGGGCGTTCGATGGCATAGAGAAAAAAATCGCCCAGCGCATGAACACGCATGTGGTGGGATACAATTCTGTGCAGAACCGCCAGCACATTGACAAAGGCAACCTGATGAAATACATTCTTCCGCAAGACCTGAAGTCTTTCGGGCTGATTCCCGAGATTATTGGCCGCTTGCCGGTGTTGACTTATCTGAACCCCTTGGATCGCGATGCTTTGCGCCGTATCCTGACAGATCCGAAAAACTCTATTGTGAAACAGCAAATCAAGCTCTTCGAAATGGACGGCATTAAATTGTCTTTCGGTGAGGACACGTTGGAATACATCGTGGACAAGGCTGTAGAGTACAAATTAGGTGCGCGTGGCTTGCGCTCCATCATGGAGACCATCATGATGGACGCGATGTTCGAGATTCCTTCGAAAAAGGTGAAGACATTCAAAGTGACGTTGGATTACGCGAAGAAGCAGTTGGAGAAAGCTAATTTCTCTGAGTTGAATGTAAGCTAAACCAAATGCTCCTGCCATGTCCATACGTTAAGAAATGCTGAAATCCGGAAAATAGTTTCCCGATAATTTGCAAATATGAGGTATTTGTTTATAACTTTGTTAGGAACAACAAGGTTAAACTTAGATTTGATTTTATCGGGAAACTATTTTATATGGATGCAACACTGAATCTGGTAGAACCTCTGAAACGGTATTTTGGCTTTGACACCTTCAAGGGCGATCAGGAAGCCATAATACGAAGTGTGCTTGCGGGGAGAGACACGTTCGTATTGATGCCCACAGGAGGGGGGAAGTCTTTGTGCTATCAGTTGCCGGCTCTCCTGATGGAAGGTATGGCCATTGTCATATCTCCCCTGATTGCCTTGATGAAAAACCAAGTGGATGCCATCCGGGCAATATGTGGCGATGACGGTGTGGCCCATTTCATCAATTCTTCGTTGACCAAGGGGGCGGTGGAAGCCGTCAAAAAGGATATATTGGAGGGACGGACAAAACTGTTGTATGTCGCTCCGGAGTCATTGACGAAGGACGAGTATGTGGATTTCCTCCATCAAGTCAAAATTTCTTTCTATGCCGTGGATGAGGCGCATTGCATTTCCGAATGGGGGCATGACTTCCGGCCCGAATACCGGAAGATACGTCCTATTATCAATGTGATAGGAAAAGCTCCTGTGATAGCTTTGACTGCCACGGCTACGGACAAGGTGCGGGGTGACATACAAAAAAGTTTGGCAATGACAAGGGTGGCGGAATTCAAAAGTTCCTTCAACCGTCCGAACCTATACTACGAGGTGCGGAACAAGACCTGCAATGTGGATCGCGACATTATCAAGTTCATCCGGCAGCATCCGGGGAAGAGCGGCATCATTTATTGCCTGAGCCGCAAGAAGGTGGAAGAATTGGCCGAAATCCTGCGGGCCAACAACATCAACGCGCGGGCTTACCATGCGGGAATGGACTCCGTGACACGTTCCCAGACGCAGGACGATTTTATCATGGAACGCATCGATGTCATTGTGGCAACAATCGCATTCGGCATGGGTATCGACAAACCGGATGTACGTTTCGTCATTCATTATGATATACCCAAGAGCCTCGAAGGCTACTATCAAGAGACGGGCCGGGCCGGGCGCGACGGAGGGGAGGGGCTGTGCATCACATTTTACACTTACAAAGACCTCCAAAAACTGGAAAAGTTCATGGAAGGAAAGCCCGTGGCAGAACAAGACATCGGGCGGCAGCTCCTTTCCGAAACAGCGGCATACGCCGAGACATCGGTGTGCCGCCGTAAAGTATTGCTGCATTATTTCGGTGAGGAATACCCGGAAGATAATTGCGGGAATTGTGACAACTGCCTGCATCCCAAGGCAAAAGTGGAGGCTAGGGACGAGTTGGGTCTGCTCTTGGAGGTCGTGGGGACAATCAAGGAACATTTCAAGGCCGATTATGTGATAGACGTGCTGACGGGGCGGGAGACGGACGAAGTCGTGGCTCATAAGCATAACGTGCTGGATTGTTTCGGATGCGGGCTTGAACATGATGCAAGGTTTTGGAATGCCGTGGTGCGTCAAGCTTTGATAGCCGGTTATTTGGAAAAGGAGATTGAGAATTATGGCATTCTGAAACTGACAGCCAAAGGACGTAAGTTCATGAAGAATCCCGAGTCTTTCAAAGTTTCCGAAGATAACGAGTTCGAAGAAGAGGAAGATGACGGGACACACCCGGGAAGCGGTACGGGAGCTGCCGATTTGGTGCTTTTCAACGCTCTCAAGGACTTGCGTAAAAAGATGTCCAAGAAATTGGATGTACCCCCGTATGTCATTTTCCAAGATCCTTCTTTGGAGGCGATGGCCACGGTCTATCCTATTTCGATTGAAGAATTACAGAATATCCCGGGCGTGGGTGCCGGAAAGGCCAAACGCTACGGAAAGGAATTTTGCGATATGATACGTCAGTATTGTGAAGAAAACGAGATTGAACGGCCTGAAGATTCTAGGGTGCGCACAGTGGCGAACAAGTCCAAACTGAAGGTGAGCATCATTCAAAGCATAGACCGTAAGGTGGCACTTGATGACCTTGCCTCGGCAAAGGGGCTTGACTTTTGCGAGTTGTTGGACGAGATAGAGGCAATCGTCTATTCCGGCACAAAACTCAACATCGACTATTTTTTGGACGATGTGATGGACGAAGACCATGTGGCGGACATTTATGACTATTTCCGGACTTCGGAAACGGACAGCCTTTCCGTGGCCATGGACGAGTTGGGCGGCGACTACACGGAGGAGGATGTGCGGCTGGTGCGCATCAAGTTCATTTCCGAGATGGCGAATTGACTTGGAACGGGAAGAATGATAAAAGTGTGCCGAAACAAACTGCTCCGTCTTGTTTTAGAAGGAGCGTTTGTTTCGGCATATTTCTTGTTTTTGTCAATGCCCGATAAACTTCTTATTTCTTCCGTACGATGGTCTGTGCGCGGTCGGGGCCTACGGACAGGATGGTGATTGGAGTTTCCAGTTCCGTTTCGAGGAAGCGAATGTAGTCCTGGAAAGCTTGTGGGAACTGCGCTTCGTCGGTGACGTGCGTCAAGTCTTCTTTCCATCCCGGAAGTTCCTTATATACGGCCTCGCAACCTTCTGTCTCGAACGGCATGTCTTCCATGATTATGCCGTTTTTTTTGTAAGCCACGCAAGCCTTGATGGTGTCGAAACCGTCAAGTACGTCGCTTTTCATCATGACAAGTTGTGTCACGCCGTTAATCATGATGGCATATTTCAGGGCGACCAAGTCCACCCATCCGCAACGGCGGTTACGTCCCGTCACCGCACCGTATTCATGTCCGATTTCGCGGATTTTGTCTCCAGTCTCGTCAAATAGTTCCACTGGGAACGGTCCGGAACCTACGCGGGTGCTGTAAGCCTTGAAGATGCCGAACACTTCGCCGATGTCGCCGGGACCTACGCCCAAGCCCGTGCATACACCGCCGCTTGTCGTGTTGGAGGAGCTGACAAAGGGATAGGTGCCGTGGTCAATATCCAGCATGGTACCTTGTGCGCCTTCGGCTAGGACGCGCTTGCCTTCCTTCAAGTAGCGGTTGATTTCTACTTCGGTGTCGGTCAGTTGGAATCCGCGCATGTATTCCACGCCTTCAAGCCATGCCTTTTCCTCTTCCGTGATGTCATAGTCCGTGTAGTGCAAGTCTTTCAGAATTTGTTCGTGGCGCGCTTTGAGGGCGGCATATTTTGCGTCAAACCCGTCAAGGATGTCACCCACGCGCAACCCGATACGTGCGGCCTTGTCGCTGTAAGTGGGACCGATGCCCTTGCCGGTGGTGCCTACTTTGGCTTTGCCTTTGGCGGCTTCGTAGGCTCGGTCTAGTACGCGGTGGGTGGGCAAAATCAGGTGTGCCCGTTTGCTGATGTGCAACCGACTTTTCAAATTATATCCAGCGGCTTCCAATTCTTTTGCTTCTGCCATGAACAAGTCCGGGGCCAGCACACAACCGTTGCCGATGATATTCACCTTGTCTGTGCCGAAAATGCCCGACGGGATGGAGCGCAGCACGAATTTCTTGCCATCGAAGATGATGGTGTGTCCGGCGTTCGGGCCGCCGGCGAAGCGTGCCACCACGTCATATTTGGGGGTAAACACATCTACTACTTTCCCTTTGCCTTCGTCTCCAAAGACGATTCCCAAGAGGGCGTCAACTTTTCCTTTTTCCATATTATATTTCAAATATTGTTTTCCAAACCGCACAAAGTTAAGCTTTTTTTGTGGAAAACGGGTGCGGGCGCGATTATTTTTTTGTTGCAGCCCTTTGTGTGTGTGAATTTTTATCGGCGAGGGGAGTCTGCGTTTGAATATTATTTGGCAGGTGAGGGCGGTATTCTCCTTTGAGGATGACCGGATGTTCTTTCGCTAAAATGGCATTTTCTTAGTATCGCCTATTTGCTGGCGAACAGGCGGAGAGAAATATCGCAGTTTCGCACGGTATGCATCAGAGTTTGGCAATCTCCTCCAAACTAAGTCCTGTGGCTTTGGCTATGATGTCGGGTGATATGCCTAACGCCTTAAAATTGGCTGCATTCTTCAAACGTTCTTCCTGCTGTCCTTCTGCACGTCCTTCTGCACGTCCTTCTGCACGTCCTTCTGCACGTCCTTCCGCACGACCTTCTGCACGTCCTTCCGCACGACCTTCCTCAAGTCCTTCCATCTTTGCCGTGTTCAACACGTCGTTTTGAATCATGACGGCATTCAGGTGCTCGTCGTAGGCGCGGCGTTCCTTGTCCGTCAT
>CALUFQ010000033.1 GCA_944319925.1 uncultured Paraprevotella sp. | reverse complement strand
ATTTCTCGCCGGACTGCTCCAAAAAGTGAATGACTTTGACAAAAACTTGCACAGAAACCCCGTTTTGTGCAAAAAAACGTGCAAAAATCGGCTATTTGGGCCGGATTGCGCAAAGGTCGCGTCACGAAAATCAACAAAAACGGAACAATTTGTCTGTTTTCGCAGGTATTTCATGACATCCTGATCCGACGCGCGACAGGACACAAGCAAACAAAAGCGAGAAGACCTCCTAGTCCTCCCGCCAACAAGAATCCATTAATTCCACCACAACCTGACGCAACTCACAACCGCGTCTCACCTTCCACAAAGTTTTCCATGAAGAGGTTCTCGCCATCGAAGACAGCATAAGTGAACTGCGTGATCCAATCGCCGAGAATCAACAGGCGGCTGGTGCGCGAAAGCATCAGATCCAACTCTATATGGCGGTGTCCGAAAATGAAATAGTTGATGCCGGAATGCGTTTTCAGGTAGTCCTTTGCAAACTGCACAAGATATTCTTTATCTTCACCCATGTAGGGAGGATCACCACCCTCCACACCGTGCTTCAACCGATTATGTGCCGCCCACGACAATCCGAAGTCCACCGCCCAACGGGGATGAATGCACGCAAACAACCGCTGGCATGTCCGGTTGTGGAACACCCGCCTGAGCAAACGGAAACTGCGGTCGGGGTCGCCCAGCCCGTCGCCGTGCGCCAACATGAACACCTTGTCGCCGATTTCAATCGTCACAGGTTTGGTATGCAACGTCACACCGCATTCCTTCACCAAGTAGTCGCCACACCAGATGTCATGGTTTCCCGTAAAGAAATGCACCTCAACGCCCAAATCGGTCAACTCGCTGATTTTTCCCAGGAAACGGGTATAACCCCTCGGCACCACCGTCTTGTATTCATACCAAAAGTCGAAAATATCCCCTAAGAGATATACCGCCGAAGACTTGTGCTTCACACTATCCAGGAAACGCACCAAACGGCGTTCCCGTGTCCGGTCATGCGGAATGGAACGGCAACCCAGATGGGCGTCAGAAAGAAAATACACGCTTTTCATCACAAAAATCCCAATTCCATTTTAGCTTCTTCGGTCATCATGTCTTTGTTCCACTCCGGTTCAAACACGAGGTTGACCTCCACTGATTTCACATGCGCAATGCTCTCCAATTTCTCACGGACATCTTCCATGATGAAATCCGCCGCCGGACAATTGGGTGCGGTCAGCGTCATGTCCACGCTCAACGCATAATCGTCCGCCAAGTCTATCTTATAAATCAGGCCCAAGTCATAGACGTTGACCGGGATTTCCGGGTCATACACAGTGCGCAACATCTCTATCACCTTCTCTTCCACCTGCAATTTCTCCGGTTTGTCCTTTTCCTTTTCCATATATGTGTCTTAAAATCTTTTCAATTCAATTTCCCTTCTTCGCAATAGCTGTAAAAGCCCCCGTCGGCCACGATGATATGATCCAGCAAGCGGATGTTCATCATCCGGCATGCCTTCAACAGTTTGTCTGTCAAACGGTCGTCCTCCGCGCTGGGACGCAAGTTGCCCGACGGATGGTTGTGACAAAGCGCGATGACCGGCGCACGACGCAACAAGGCTTCGCGAAGAATCAGGCGGATGTCCACCGCAGTTTCCGTCAGCCCCCCTTTGCTCACCAACATCTTGTCCATGATCCGGCAGGCCTGGTTCATCAGGAGCACGTAGCACTCTTCATGGAACAAGTCCTGCATCTGCGGCAAAAAATAATGGTACAAATCCATGCTCGAACGGATGGCCGGCAATTCCACCGCCTCCTCTTCCATCCGGCGGCGTCCCAGCTCGCATGCCGCCAGGATGGTCACAGCTTTCGCCTCGCCCAGTCCCTTGTAACGCCGCGCCATTTTCTTTTTCCCGGTGTGCCCATCTGTGACTTCCACGCATCCGGTCAGTTCTTCGAGCGACATCCGCCCCAGCGTCTTCAACCGGTTGTCGCAATCGGCCAACACACGCTTCATCAACGCCACCGCCGACTCGTCCACGTTCCCTGAACCAATCAAAATGGCCAGCAACTCCGCATTGCTCAAAGCCGACGCTCCTTTCTGCATCAGTTTCTCGCGCGGACGGTCGTCCTCGGCCCATTGTTTGATGTTCAGTTTCACGGTGTCCATACCGCTCTTCTATTTATAAAAATTCCTTTCAAAAGCCGAGAACTCGTCTTTTCCCCGCACCATGCGCTGCCACCATGCACGGATGAACCCTGTGCCGTATCCGGTGAGTTGCACGAAAGATGCCGCCACCGCCAACACTCCCACGCCCATGTCGCGATTGCGCACCGTGGCATCCACAAAAGCCAACAGGGCAAATAACAACAAAGGCAGCAAAGGAATCCACGACAAGGCATGGAACACGTGCTCATGCTCCGCCAACCCGGGCATCTCCACCGCATAGACATAACGATGCTCCATTTGGAAAACCCATACGGAACCCATCCAACCCGCCAAGGCGGCCAACAACAACACGGCCACGCCCACGGTGAACACCATAGGCAGGAGGTGGACCAATTTCAACGACTCGGGATACTTCTTGTACAGGTTGATGCGGGCTATTCCCGAATTATGCACTTGTTTGAAAAACTTCTTCAAGTCCGTGCGCCGCTTGTGCCACACCCATGCGTCAGGAAACAGGCGGCAGCGGCAACCGGCCTTGAATATGCGGATGCTGAAGTCAATGTCCTCACCGAAACGCATCTTGGAAAACCCTCCCAAACGGCGATAGACCTCCGACCGCACCCCCATGTTGAACGAACGCGGATAAAATTTGTCCATCTTCTTCTTCCCCCCGCGGATGCCCCCCGTGGTGAGGAAGGATGTCATGGCGTAATTGATGGCTTTCTGCACGGGAGTGAACGATTCATGCGCACGGTCCGGCCCTCCAAACGCATCCGCAGGCTCACGCGCCAGCTCGTCCTCCACGGCCTGCAGGTAACCTGGCGGAAGCACACAGTCGGAATCCAACACAATCAAATACTCCCCCGCACTACGTTCCGCCCCGTAATTCCGGGTCTGTCCCGGCCCGGAGTTATCCTTCGCATAATACTTCACGTCCAACCTGTCCCGATACTTCCCCACCACGTCACGGCAAGGACATGACGAGCCGTCCTCCACCACGATTACCTCAAAGTCCGTAAACGTCTGTCCGGTCAGGCTTTCCAAAAGTTCGTCCACTTCGTCGGGGCGATTGTAAACAGGTATAATCAACGAATATTTCATGATTCCATCATAATGCACGGCTTCTTGCGCGGCTGTTGTCAGGCAAAGGTAACAAAAAAAGTGAACAACAAGGCGCAAAACGCCCCATTATTCACTTTATGGGAATGAAAAATGAACCCCGCTTTACTTCACACGGCCAAGATAAGAACCGTCGCGCGTGTCCACCTCAATCATTTCACCTTCGTTCACGAAAAGCGGCACACGCACCGTGGCACCGGTCTCCACCGTGGCAGGTTTCAACGTGTTGGTAGCCGTGTCGCCCTTCAGGCCCGGCTCCGTATAAGTGATCTTCAACACGACTTTGGTCGGCACGTCAGCATAGAGCACGGTCTCGGTCGAAGCATCGGACACCACGTCCACCACTTCGCCTTCTTTCATGAAGTCCACACCGTTGATTTGCTCTTTGGCAATAGGAATCTGCTCAAAAGTTTCCTGGTTCATGAAAATGTAATCCTCACCTTCCTGGTAAAGGAACTGATAGGGGCGACGTTCCACACGCACGTCTTCCAACGCCTCACCGATGTTGAAACGACGGTCGAGCACATAGCCGTTGACCACGTCTTTCAACTTCGTGCGCATGAACGTGTTGCCCTTTCCGGGTTTCACATGCAGAAAATCGATACAGAAATACAACTTGCCGTCCAAACGGATGCAAGTTCCTTTTTTAATGTCTTGAGCGTTAATCATAAAATATGCTTTTGATTCAGTTTAAATATCCATTCCAAGAATCATTCTCTTCCTTTTCGCCTGCAAAGTTAATGGAAAAAAGAAAAAAAACACAAAAGTTGGGGAGGAAAATGGCTTAAAGCTTGCTTTATTTGAAAAAAGTGCCTAATTTTGCACCCCGAATCGGGAACAAACAATAAAAACATAATATAGCAATGAAAAGAACGTATCAACCCCACACCAAGCGGAGAAAAAGAAAACATGGATTCCGCGAAAGAATGTCCACCGCGAATGGACGTAAGGTATTGGCCGCACGTCGTGCCAAAGGCCGCAAGAAACTGACCGTTTCCAGCGAGCACCACAAAAAATAAGCCGCTAGCGGTTTTTTCCGAAAGAAAACAGAAAAGAAGTAAGGGCATCCTTACTTCTTTTCTGTTTTTTATTGCTAACTTTGAACCCGAATACTCAGCTGACCTCATCATGACGATAAAAGAATTCTTCGGCAAACTGACCAGCAAAATCCTCTGGGTGAATTTCCTGGCCATGTTCATGGTCGTGGTGGCTATCGCGGTGGGCGTGTGGATAGGCCTGGAACGATATACACTGCACGGCATCGAAGCCACCGTGCCCAACGTGAAAGGCATGCGCGCAGCCGATGCCCAACGCAAGCTCCAAGCCCAAGGACTGGCCGCCATCGTGGCCGACTCAAGCTACAACAAGACGCTACCTCCCGGCACCGTGCTGGAACAAATGCCCGCCTGCGAAAGTCACGTGAAGCCGGGGCGAGAGATTTACCTGACCGTGAACACGGCCAGCACACCCACCATCCCCCTGCCCGACATCGCCGACAACAGCTCGCTGCGCGAGGCCGAAGCACGGCTCAAAGCCTTGGGGCTCAAGCTCACCCCGCCCGAATACGTGGACGGCGAGCGCGAATGGGTCTATGGCGTGAAATACCGCGGGCGGAACATCTTCGGCGGAGACCGCATACCCATTGACGCGGAACTGACCCTGCAGGTGGGCAGCGGCGACTTCGGCGATGATTCCCTTTTCACCTCAGGCGACCCCGCCCTCGGGAGCGAAGACATACCCTATGCGGAAGATATGGAAACGGCAGGCACGGAACTGCCCTGACCGGACTTTCAGAAACCCATGAAACGCTACAATGGAGGAAAACGAAAATTTACTATATAACAACGGCATAAGCGGGAGGGATACGGAAGAGGAAGAGCCGGACGAAGAAGGCACATCCGTCTATGAGCACCACCGCCTGACGGCCGACAGCGGCCAAAAGCCGATGCGCATCGACAAGTTCCTGACGGAGCACCTCGCCGGCACATCGCGCAACCGGCTGCAACGCGCCGCCGAACAGGACTTCATCCTGGTGAACGGCCGCCCCGCGAAAAGCAGCTACAAGGTGAAGCCGGGAGACGAAATCGTCATCCTGCTCGACCGTCCGAAGTACGACAACGACATCGTCCCGGAAGACATCCCGCTCGACATCGTGTATGAAGACCCCGACGTGCTGGTCATCAACAAACCGGCCGGGCTGGTGGTACACCCGGGATGCGGGAATTATACCGGCACATTGGTGAACGCCATCGCCTGGCACCTGCGGGACGACCCCGACTATGACCCGAACGACCCCGCCGTGGGACTCGTGCACCGCATCGACAAGGACACATCCGGACTGCTAGTGGCCGCCAAGAACGCAGACGCAAAGACCAACCTGGGCCGCCAGTTTTTCCACAAGACCACGCGACGGCTCTACAACGCCCTCGTTTGGGGCACTTTCTCCGAACCGGAAGGGCGCATCGAGGGCAACATCGGCCGCCACCCGAAAGACCGCATGCAAATGGCCGTATTTCCGCCCGGCAGCGGGACGGGAAAACCGGCCGTGACCCACTTCCGCGTGTTGGAAGACCTGGGGCACGTGTCGTGGGTGGAATGCCGGCTGGAAACGGGGCGCACCCACCAAATCAGGGCGCACATGAAGCACATCGGCCACCCGCTCTTCAACGACGCGCGCTACGGGGGCGACGAAATCCTGCGCGGCATGCCCACAGGGAAATACCGGCAGTTCGTGCAGAACTGTTTCGCCGCCTGTCCCCGCCAGGCCCTCCACGCCCGCACCCTCGGCTTCGTCCATCCGCGCACGGGGCAGGAAATGGACTTCACCTCGCCCCTCCCGCCCGACATGACTGCCTTGCTGGAACGCTGGCGCACCTACATCGCCCACAGGGAACTCTAAAAAAGACATTACAACAACCATTCAAGCATATAGCAAAAGCAATGAAAAAGATTATCGCGATTGTGGCCGGAGGCGACTCTTCCGAACACGACGTTTCCCTCCGGAGCGCCGAAGGGATTGACTCCTTCCTCGACAAAGAAAAATATGAGGTTTACACCGTGGAAATCCAAGGCATGACATGGGAAGCCCATCTGAAAGACGGCCGGCGCGCCGCCGTGGACCGGGGCGACTTCAGTTTCGCGGACGGCGACCGCCGCATCCGCCCCGACTTCGCCTACATCACCATACATGGCACACCGGGCGAAAACGGCATCCTGCAAGGATATTTCGACCTCATCCGCCTGCCCTACTCCACATCCGACGTGCTCGTGGAAGCCATGACATTCAACAAATTCACACTGAACCAATACCTGAAGGGATTCGGCGTGGCCGTCAGCGAGAGCCTGCTCGTGCGCAAAGGATTCGAACACCTCGTGACCGATGCGGAAATCGTGGAGAAAATTGGCCTGCCCTGTTTCGTGAAACCCAACGAAGGCGGATCGAGTTTCGGCGTGACCAAAGTGAAAGAGGCGGACGGAATCCGCCCTGCCATCCTGAAAGCCATGCACGAAAGCGATGAAGTGATGATGGAATCGTTCCTCGACGGCACGGAAATCTCCTGCGGATGCTACAAGACGCGCACCAAGGAAGTGGTGCTCCCCATCACGGAGGTGGTCAGCCGCAACGAGTTTTTCGACTATAACGCCAAATACAATGGACAGGTGCAGGAAATCACACCCGCCCGGTTGAAACCAGAAACGGCGGAGCGGGTGAGCCTCGTCACCTCGGCCATCTACGACATCCTTGGCTGCAGCGGCATCATCCGCGTGGACTACATCATCACCCACGGCACAGACAAGGAAGGGAAGGAATCCGAAAAAATCAACATGTTGGAAATCAACACCACGCCCGGCATGACCGCCACCAGCTTCATCCCGCAACAGGTGCGCGCAGCAGGCATGGACATGAAGGACGTGCTGACGGACATCATCGAAGACAAACTCTCATAAAAACACCTTAAAAGACAAAACCATGCGTACACCGGAAGAATTCGACGAAATACGGCCCTACGACCCCGAAGAACTGCCGACCGTCATTGAGGAACTCATCGCCGACCCGGAATTCCGTGCGGCCGCCGAAGCCGTGCTGCCGGGTATCCCTTACGAACAAGCCTGCGGCATGCTGCGCGGCTGCCGCACCAACCTGGAAGTGCAACAGACGATGTTCTACCCCTTGCTCAAAGACTTGCTGGCACGTTGCAGCAAGGGTTTCGCGCTCGAAGGCACAGACCGGGTGGACAAACACACGCCACACACGTTCATCACCAACCACCGCGACATTGTGACCGACTCCGCCTTCCTTTCCGTCGGTCTGCTGGACACGGGATTTGGCAACACCGTCGAAATCGCCATCGGCGACAATCTGCTCATCCGCCCGTGGATCAAGAAGCTCGTGCGCGTGGATAAGGCGTTCATCGTGCAACGCTCAGCCGGACTGCGCCAAATGCTGGCTTCCAGCGCGCGGATGAGCCGCTACATGCACTATGCCATAGACACCAAACACGAAAACATCTGGATTGCCCAACGCGAAGGGCGCTCCAAGGACTCTGACGACCGCACACAGGATGCCATTCTCAAGATGATGGCTATGGGTGGAGAGGGAAGCATCGTGGAACGCCTCAAGCAATTGCACCTCACGCCCGTCGCGCTCTCCTACGAATACGACCCCTGCGACTACCTGAAAGCGCAGGAATTCCAACAAAAACGCGACATCGAAAGCTTCAAGAAAAGTCCCGCCGATGACCTGAAAAACATGCAGACGGGGATATTCGGCTACAAAGGGCGCATCTGTTTCCGCATGGCCGACTGCCTGGACGATTGGCTCGGCACGTTGCCCGCCGACATACCCAAAGCCGAATTTTTCGCCACCGTGGCCGCCCGCATCGACCGGGAAATCCACCGGAACTACGAGCTTTACCCCGGAAATTACGCCGCAGCCGACCTCTTGCACGGCACAGAACGCTTCGCCGACCGCTACACGGCAGACGAAAAGACGGCGTTCGAAGCTTACCTGCAAGGGCAAATCCGGAAAGTCAGTTTGCCCAATCCGGACACGGCCTTCCTGCGCGAACGCCTGCTCACCATGTATGCCAACCCCGTGTTCAATCATGAAACGGCCATCCATGAAGACTAAAAAGGGGAGGGCGAATGCCCTTCTCCTGCTATGTGTGTTCCTCTTCATAGCTTGCGGCAAGGATGAAGAGGACGATTACTTCTACCCATCCCTCATCACGGAGTTCGTGGAGCTGCTGTCGGACGAAACGGGGCTCGGCACGTCGTTCACCACCGACAGTGGCGAAACGTATGCCGCTAACACGCCTCTGCAAGGATTGCAACCGGAGTCCGTTTACCGCATCGTGTGCGGCTACGAGCCTACGGGCGACAACCGCGACGGTCTGCCCGTGGCGCGAATTTACACAGTGGACAACGTCACCCTGCTACAACCCGTGGAGGAACCTTCGGCCGATGACGAACCGACCGGAGTGGCCGCCATTTGGCCGGGCGGCGGATACCTGAACCTGCAACTCACTCCTGAGACCCAAGGCGGCACCCAGTTGTGGGGCTACCGCGTGGACTCCGTGCGCCCCGCGTCCGAAGGCCACCAGACGTTCCACCTCTCGCTCTACCACCGCCAGCCCGGCGACCCCTATTCCTATTCCGCCACCGTCTATGCCAGCCTTCCCCTCTTTCAGCTAGAAGGCTTCCAAGAAGGCGACAGCCTCACCTTCACCACCCTGACGTTTGACGGGCGCAAGACGTGGCGTCTCTGCCCGTAGCGACATGCCCCGCAATGTCACAAATAAAAGGCTGTCCCAAATCCTATTTTGAAACAGCCTCAACAATTTTCTACACAAGTCTTTCTATAACGTCTCCAGCATGCGTTTGAGCACCACCGTAGCCGAAATCTCGCGGTTGGCCGCCTCGGGAATCACAAGCGACTGCGGGCTTTCTATCACGTCATCCGTCACAATCATGTTGCGGCGCACGGGCAGGCAATGCATGAAGTAGGCGTTGTTTGTCACGGCCATGTGGGCAGCATCCACCGTCCAGCCCATGTCCTTGCTCAGCACTTTCCCGTAATCTTCCGGGCGCGTCACGCCGGGGCAGCTCCAATTCTTGGCATAAATGAAGTCCGCCCCCTCGAAAGCCTTCATCTGGTCGTACTCCACCCGTGCGTTCCCCACGAATTTCGGATCCAGTTCATACCCCTCGGGATGCGTCACGACGAAATCCACGTCGGCGGCATTCATCCACTGCGCGAAACTGTTGGGCACGGCCTGCGGCAACGCCTTGGGATGGGGAGCCCAGGAAAGCACGACTTTCGGACGCTGCGTCCGTTTGTATTCCTCAATGGTAATCAAGTCGGCAAAAGCCTGCAAGGGATGCACCGTGGCACTCTCCATGAAAAACACGGGACGACCCGAGTACTTGATGAACTGGTTCAGGATTTTCTCCTCGTAGTCATCCTTGCGGTTCTCAAACGTGGCAAAGGAACGCACACCTATCACGTCGCAATAACAGCCCATCACCGGAATGGCCTCGAGCAAATGCTCGCTCTTGTCGCCGTCCATAATGACCCCGCGCTCCGTCTCCAGCTTCCAAGCCCCCTGGTTCACGTCAAGCACGATGACGTTCATGCCCAAGTTCATGGCCGCTTTCTGCGTACTCAGGCGGGTGCGCAGGCTGTTGTTGAAAAAGATGAGCAGGGCTGTCTTGTTGCGCCCCAAAGCCTGATACTGGAAACGGTCTTTCTTGACCGCCGCAGCTTCTTCCAAAGCCAGCTTCAGGTCTCCCAAATCCTCTACGTTCTGAAAAACTTTCATAATCTATCTTCTTTTTTATCATCAAAAACAAAACAACGCTCATTTCGGACGAACCTGCCCGTCGCCCCGGATGAGCCACTTGTAGGTCGTCATCTCTTCCAAGGCCATGGGGCCGCGGGCATGGAGCTTCTGGGTGCTGATGCCGATTTCCGCACCCAACCCGAACTGCGCCCCATCGGTGAACGACGTGGGCGCGTTGGAATATACACAAGCGGCATCCACCAACTGCAGGAACTTCGCGGCTGCAGCCTCGTCTTCGGTGATGATACATTCGCTATGCCCCGAACCGAAACGGGCGATATGCTCCAAGGCATCGTCGAGCGAATCCACGGTCTTCACGGCCATCTTGTAGTCCATGAACTCCGTGCCGAAAGACGCTTCCGTCGCTTCTTCCAACAGTTCGTCGGGATAATGTCCGCGCAAGGCAGCCAAAGCCTGCGCGTCGGCATACAGGCGCACACGGCTCTCCGCCAACGGGGCGCACAAAGCCGCGAGATCTGCCAAACGGGCGGCATGCACCAGCAGGCTGTCCAAAGCATTGCACACGCTGACACGCCGCGTCTTGGCATTGTTCACGATGGCCATCCCTTTCTGCAAGTCCCCGGCCGCGTCGAAATATGCATGGCACACGCCCGCCCCCGTCTCAATGACAGGAATACGGGCATTCTCGCGCACATAATCAATCAGCGCGCGTCCGCCACGAGGAATGAGCAAATCCACGTAACCACGCGCCTGCAGCAAGGAAGCCGTGGCCGCACGGTCGGCAGGCAGCAGCGTCAGCGTGGCCGGATCCACCCCGAAACGTTCCAACACACCGTGGATGACACGCACGATGGCACGGTTGGAACAATCAGCATCGCTCCCGCCTTTCAACACACAGGCACTGCCCGCTTTCAGGCAAAGCGCGAACACGTCGAAAGTCACGTTGGGACGCGCCTCGTAGATGACACCTATCACGCCGAACGGCACACTCACCCGCGTCAGGTCAAGCCCGTTGGGCAACACCGTGTGTTTCAGCACCCTCCCCAGCGGCGAAGGCAGACCGGCCACATGCCGCGTGTCGTCCGCAATGCCTTGCAGGCGTTCCGGCGTGAGTTTCAGCCGGTCGTAAAGCGGGTTGTCCGGCGACATGCGCGCCAGGTCACGTGCGTTCTCCGCCAAGATGTATTCCGACTGCGCCACCGCCTCGTCGGCCACTGCCCGCAGGATGTCGTTCACCCGTTCCACGGGTAATTGCAACAGTCCGCGCCCGGCGGCCTTCGCTTCCGCAAATAAAGTTGTCAAGTCCATAAGAAACCTTGTTTTTCTATTCCAAATACAAATAATCGTAATGCACCAGCGGCTTGCAGTCGTGCCGCCCCATCATGCCGCGCGCCTCCGCACTGCCGTAGGCCGCGCGCCCCAGCCCGATGTGATGTCCATCGGGCGAAAGAATGCTCACCAAATCGTCCTTCTCAAAATCCCCCTCGATGCGGGTCACGCCAACGGGCAGGACGCTCACGGCCTTGTCGCCGCATACCGCCTCCACCGCCTTGGCGTTCAAGTAAACCTCTCCTTTGGCGAACCCCGTGCTATGCGCAATCCACTTCTTCACGCTCGACACGCCGCCCTCTCGCGGAGCAAAGCGCGTACACACCACGCTGCCGGGCCGCAACACCAAGTCGGCCAACACGTTCTCGCGCCGCCCGTTGGCAATGATTACCTCAATGCCCTCGTCGGCCACCTTGCGGGCCACGCCGCACTTGGTCATCATGCCGCCGCGCCCGAAGCCCGACTTTTCCGTGCAGATATACTCCTGCAAGTCCCTGTCCGGCTCCACCTCGCGGATAACCTCCGTGCCCGGCGCGCCCGGCGCACCGTTATAGATGCCGTCCACGTTGCTCAGGATGACCAGTGCCTGCACGTCCATCATCGTGGCGATAAGCCCGGAAAGCTCGTCGTTGTCCGTGAACATCAACTCCGTGACGCTGACCGTGTCGTTCTCGTTCACGATGGGAATCACCCCGTTTTCGAGCATCACCATCATGCAGTTGCGCTGGTTCAGGTAGTGGCGGCGCGTCCCGAAGTTCTCCTTCATGGTAAGCACCTGCCCCACGGGCAAATGGTGCTCGCGGAACAGCTCATAGTAGCGGTTGATAAGCTTGGCCTGCCCCACGGCAGAGAAGAGCTGCCGCTGCGCCACGCTATCCATCCGCCGCACCGGCATGCCCTTCAGCTCCCCGCGCCCGCTAGCCACTGCGCCCGACGAAATCAGAATGACCTCCACGCCGGCCCGCCGCAATTCCGCCACTTGGTCCACCAGGGCGGACATACGCGTGATGTCCAACGCGCCATCCTTTCGGGTCAGCACGTTGCTGCCGATTTTCACGGCTATGCGCTTATATACCTGCGACATGGGAGCCTGTTTAAGATTTTACGGAAGCCCTCAATCCCTTGATGACGCTGGTGGTGAATCCGGCCTCCTCCATCGCGTTCAGCCCGCGGATGGTCAACCCGCCCGGCGTGGTCACCTTGTCAATTTCAGCCTCGGGATGTGCGCCACCAGCAGCCAGCAGCTCCACCGCCCCTTTCATCGTCTGCATGATGATGCGCTGCGCGTCCTTGGCGTAGAAGCCCAGTTCCACACCGCCTTCCGTGGCCGCGCGGACATAGCGCATCACGTAGGCGATGCCGCAGGAAGCCAAGGCCATGCCCGCGTTCATCAACCGTTCTTCGACCAACATGGCATCGCCCAGCTCCTTGAATACGGCCAACAGCTGTGCGTCCATTTCCGCCGTGGAAAACACCGAAGTCATGAAGGTCATCCCGGCCATCACATCAACCGCCGTGTTGGGTATCAGATAATACACCGCCGGGAAACCCGCGTCGCCACGGTCGAGATACTGGCAGATCTGTTTTGTCCCGACCCCGCCGGCGATGGAGACGACCACCTGGTTGTCATAGTCCATCTCGCCTTTCACTTCCTCTATCACACCTTCCAAAAGCCACGGCTTCACGGCGAAAAGTACCACGTCGGCATCCTTCACCGCCGCCTTGTTGTCCGCCGCCACTTTCATTTCGGGAAATTCCCTGCACAAGGCATCCGTCCGTTCGCGTGACGGGTCGGACACCGTGATGTCCGCCGTGCGGACCAAAGAGCCTTTCGCCAGGCCGCGCGCCAATGCGCCGCCCATATTGCCGGCTCCGATAATCGCAAATCTCATATTCCTTCTTCCTCTTCGTTTAACAGCAAGCAAGCCGGTCGCCGGCATCTGCCCGGCGGCCGGCTTGTCTTCCTTCGTGATTATTCATTAATTAATGGTCTCTTCCTCATCCCCGCGCCACACGTTCAAGCCGCGTCAAGAAATCGGCCGCCTCGGCCTCTGTCAGGCAAAGCGGCGGCAACAGCCGCAGCACGTTCGTCCCGCTGCATCCGGTGAAACAGTGTTCGTCAAAGAGCAGCTTGCTACGGATCTCCTTGTAAGGCACGTCCAGTTCCACGCCAATCATCAGTCCACGTCCACGCACATCGACCACATGGGGCAGGTGCAACGACCGAATACCGTCCATCAGGAACTGCCCGACCTTGGCGGCGTTCTCCACCAGATGTTCCTCCTCGATGATATCCAGCACGGCCAACGCGGCGGCACAAGCCAAATGGTTGCCGCCGAACGTCGTGCCCAATTGCCCGTAAACGGGCTTGAACTTGGGCGAAACCAACACGGCACCCATCGGGAATCCGTTGCCGATGCCCTTGGCCACGGTAATCAGATCGGGCTGCACACCCAAATATTGATGAGCAAAAAACTTGCCAGAACGCCCATATCCGCACTGGATTTCATCGCAAACCAACACCGCGCCCGTTTCGTCGCATGCCTGACGCAAGCCCTGCATGAACTCCGGCGTGGCCAGGCGGATGCCGCCCACGCCCTGGATGCACTCCACAATGACGGCACACACACCACCCTTCGCCAATTCTGCCTTGAAAGCCTCCAAGTCATTCAGGGGCAAATAAGTCACATGGCGGTTCGCATTGATAGGCGCGATGATTTTCGGATTGTCCGTCACCTCCACGGCCAGCGACGTGCGCCCGTGGAACGCCCCTTTGGCCGAAAGCACCCGGCTGCGCCCGTTATGGAAACTGGCCAACTTCAAAGCATTCTCGTTAGCCTCGGCTCCGGAATTAATCAGAAACAACTGGTAATCCTCATAACCGCAGGCCTTCCCCAACCGTCCGGCCAGCTCCACCTGCAGTTTGTTGATGACGGAGTTACTATAGAAGCCCAATAAGTTCAACTGCCGCGTGAGTGCTTCCACATAATGCGGATGGCTGTGCCCCACACTGATGACGGCATGCCCGCCATACAAGTCAAGATATTCCTGCCCCTTGTCGTCCCACACGTGGCATCCCTTGCCACGCACGATGTTCACGTCAAAAAGCGGATATACGTCGAATGGTTTCATTTTCTTGTTTCCTTTCATGATGGTTCAGAATGCGGACGGCTTCAACCGCAGGCCGGCCCGCTCGTCAAGGCCGAACATCAGGTTCATGTTCTGCACGGCCTGTCCGCTCGCTCCTTTCAGCAAGTTGTCGATAGTGGAAGTCACCAGCAACTTGTCGCCGTACTTGTCCACATGCACCAATGCCTTGTTGGTGTTCACCACCTGCTTCATGTCGATGGCCGCGTCCACGTAATGTGTAAACGCCGCATCCCGGTAATATTCTTTATAAAGATTCACAAAATAGTCTGCATCAAGCGACTCATCCACCCGAACCACTTCCGTGGCAAAGATGCCGCGGGCAAAGTCGCCACGATAAGGGATGAAATCCACCGTTCCCTCGAAACCCGGCTGCAACGAGCGGAGGGACTGCAGGATTTCCGGCACGTGCTGGTGGCGGAACGCCTTATAGATGCTCAGATTGTTGTTACGCCAGCTGAAGTGCGTGGTCGCACCCGGCTTCACTCCGGCTCCCGTGCTGCCCGTGATGGCATTTACCGCCACGTCGCCGCCAAGCAGGCCGTTTGCCGCCAAAGGCAGCAGCCCCAGCTGGATGCAGGTGGCGAAGCATCCGGGATTGGCTACATGCTGCGCCCCGGCGATGGCTTCGCGCTGCAACTCGGGCAGCCCATATACATAATCGTTTCCCAGAGCGGCCAGGCGGAAGTCCTGCGCCAAGTCGATGATCTTCACCCGCGCCGGCACGTCGTGCGTCGAGAGGAACTCCGCGCTCTTGCCATGCCCGAAGCAGAAATAAATCACGTCCACCTCGTCGAAAGGCAACTGGTCGGTGAACGTCATGTCCGTCTCGCCATACAGCCCTTCGTGCACGTCGGTCAACCGGTTGCCCGCATTGCTCGAACTGTTGACAAACACAATCTCCGCGTCCGGATGGTTCAACAGCAAGCGGCAAAGCTCGCCCGCCGTATATCCGGCTCCACCTATGATTCCTACTTTTATCATTTGAAATACCTGTTTTTTTCCTGAGGAATGATAACGGCCAATATGAAGTAAACGAGTACACCGCAAAAGGCAGTGAACAGCGTCAACAACACGTAACCGATACGCACAAGCGAGACCTCCAACCCGAAATATTCGGCTATTCCGGCACACACTCCCGCAAGCATCCGTCCCGCCCGGGGACGCTCCAGCCGTTTGTCATCCTTCATCATAACCTATTGGATACGTTCCTCGTCCTTGTGGTTGGCATAATACAGGCGGAGCGGCGTGGAAGTCACCTTGATGAAGCCCTTGGCGTCCTCGGCCGTCCAGCCCTTCTGCGTCTCGCCGTACTCGCCGAACTTATTCTTCACCAAGTCATCCGGGGAATCCACGCCCACGGTGCTGAAACCGTAAGGACGGAGTTCAAGCGTCACCACGCCGTTCACGTTGCGCTGCGAGCTGGTGAGCATGGCCTCAATGTCCGGCATCACGGGCTCCAAGTACTGGCTCTCGTGGAGGAACATGCCGTACCAATTGGCCACCTGTTCTTTCCAATACTGCTGCCACTTGCTCAGCGTGTATTTCTCCAGGAAGCGGTGCGCCCCGATGATGAGCATCGGCGCGGCGGCCTCGAAGCCCACGCGCCCCTTGATGCCGATAATGGTGTCACCCACATGGCAGTCGCGCCCAATGGCGTATGCCGCCCCTATTTTCTCTATCTCTTGAATGGCCTTGATTTTATCCTCGTATTCCACGCCGTTCACACTGCAGACCTCGCCTTTCTTGAAGCCGATTTTCAGCAACTCCGTCCCGTCCTTCGTAGGATGTTTCAGATAAGCACTCTCGGGCAGGCCTTGGTTGCTGTCCAGCAGTTCGCCGCCGCAGATGGAAGTCCCCCAAATGCCCACGTTATAAGAATACTTCAGTTTCGTGAAATCCGCATGGAAACCGTGGGCGTTCAGGAAATCCACTTCTTCCTGGCGGCTCAGGTTGCCATCGCGCGTCAGCGTGATAATCTCCACGCCCGGCGCCATGACGAGAAACGTCATGTCGAAACGGATTTGGTCGTTGCCCGCGCCTGTCGAACCATGCGCGATGGCATCCGCACCCACTTCGTTGGCATAGCGCGCGATGGCGATGGCCTGGAAGATGCGTTCCGACGATACGGAGATGGGATAACAGTTGTTGCGCAACACGTTGCCGTAAATCATGTAACGGAGGCTCTTCTCATAATACTCCTTCGTCACGTCCAGCGTCACATATTCCTTCGCGCCCAGCTTGTAGGCGTTTTCCTCGTTCCGCTTAAGTTGTTCCTCGCTGAATCCGCCCGTGTTGGCGCAAGCCGCATAAACTTCATATCCTTTTTCTTTGGCCAGATACATGACCGTGTATGACGTGTCCAGCCCTCCGCTGAACGCCACGACTACTTTTTTTGCCATAATCCTATTTCGTTTTCTTTCTTATACCTATTATTATATATATTACCGCAGATTCTTCTCCGCCGCCTCCTTGGCCATCTTCACCACATCGGGCGGCAATTCCACCGGGAGCTTCTCGTCCGGATGCATGGCCGGGTCGTAGAGCATGGCCGTGCACACGCAGTACTTGCGCCCCGTGCGTTGCAGGATGTCATAATTGATGCAGCACGGATGCTCCGGTGTGCCGCATCCTTTCCAATAAGCCTCGTCGTCGGTCAGCTCGGCAAACGTCACCGGCACGTAGCCCAACGCCGTGTTGATTTTCATCACCGCGCTCTGGCTCGTCAGCCCGAACAGCTTGGCATGTGGCCATCGCAGGCGCGAGAGCGTGAAGGCCGTCTGCTTGATGCGCGTGGCCAAATGGTGCTTGCGGAATTTCTCCACCACAATCAGGCCTGAGTTGGCCACGTATGATTTGTTTCCCCAGCTCTCAATGTAACAAAAGCCGGCAAACTCTTCATTCTCGCCTTCACCGGCCAAGGCAATCACGGCCTTGCGCTCCTTCATTTTCGTGGCCAGATACTCGTGCGTCCGCGACGCGATGCCCGAACCGCGTTTGCGGGCCGAGTCCGCGATAGTCGCCAAGATGACATCCACATATTTCTCATGGCTGGCATCCGCCACCACCACGCGGATTCCGTCATTCTCTTCCACGCTTTTTTCCTTGTCTGTTTGTTCCATTTCCTATTTTCCTCTGCGGGATTTACTTTCCCTTTCCTTATTTCCAATCTACTCCGGGCAGAGCCTGAGCCAACAGACCATAGACCGTTTCCGGCCCCACGCCCTCGGCAAGCACCATCATCACGGTGTCGTCCCCCGCCAATGTACCCAAAATTTCGTCGAAACGCTTGTTGTCTATGTCGTAGGCCACATGGCTGGCATGCCCCGGCAGGGTATGCAACACGGCCAAATTTCCCGAGAACTTCACCGAGAGCACCCCTTCCTGCCGGGCTGCGGCCGCCGTCAGCACCGTGTCCGACACGCGACGGTAAGCCGGTGCCCCCGGCAACACGTAAACCCAACGCCCGGCGGCGTTCAGTCCCTTGCCTGCCTTCAGCTGGTGCAGGTCGCGCGAGAGGGTGGCCTGCGTGGGGCTGAAGCCCATCCGGCGCAGCTCGGACAGCAGTTCTGCCTGGCTTCCCAATTCCTTGGATAGCAACAGGAGCTTGATAGCTTCCAGCCGCCCGTCCCTGTTACGCGTTCCTTTCTTTTCTTGATTCATGATGCAAAGATAGGAATTTTATGTTTCCCTTGATGCATAATATGCATTATATTTTCAATAAATATTCAAAGCGTTTTGTTTTTTTGCTGATTATCAAAACGGGATTAAGCATCTCATTATGCCCCAGATTTGAATAACTATGCACACAAGGACGATACTTACCTACAACAGAAGTAGGACTTACTTTGCCAAGCAAGACTTTTGGCCATCGAAGATATCTTATTTCTTATCTCCGGGAGCATCGTGGGTGTAGTCCAAAATGCGGATATGTTCTGGAAGCCCCGCCCTCAACAAGGTCTTCATCCGGGCATGGAACGGACAAGGATAGCCTATGGGCGTCCCTTTTTGAATACACGAAGCGAAAGCGATGGTGTCCGCGCCCCGTTCCACAAGCAACTTCGCGCGCAATATGGCCTTCTTGCCCGGACACCCGCCACAATTCGTAAAGCCAATCATTTCAATGTCTTCACCTGTTTCTTCAAAAGCACCTTTCTTGTGCTTCACAGCCTTAAAGCAACCATTGCCCGGACAAAAATCTTCAGTCTGTTGGCATCTGATAATCCCTAATTTCATCTTGTAA
This sequence comes from uncultured Paraprevotella sp., assembly GCA_944319925.1. Lineage (GTDB taxonomy): Bacteria > Bacteroidota > Bacteroidia > Bacteroidales > Bacteroidaceae > Paraprevotella. The sequence continues at coordinate 15,727 of CALUFQ010000033.1, read as the reverse complement.
TCCTCCTTCTCTGAATCCTATTCTACAAAAATGGCGATTATTTCCTACAACTTGGTTGCGAAAATGACCTTTTGCAACTCCCCACATGCTTTCGGCAAATTCAAACACCGCTGAAGGGTATGTTTGAAGGGGAAGAAAGCCGATTTGGCTATTCCGCAGCCTTGAAGTTATACACCGGCCTGATGACATTCACCACCGACACCGTGTCTTGGATGTTGCGGACGATTTCCTCTTTCGGCTTATAGACCATGGGCGACTCGTCCTTGGTGTCCTCAGACAGGCATTCGCTGTAAATGCCTTGCATGGAAGCACGGTATTCGGCCAGGCTGATGCTCTTGAAAGCCTGTGCCCGGCTCATCACGCGCCCTGCCCCGTGCGGGGCGGAACAGTTCCAATCCGCATTGCCCTTGCCGATGCAAATCAGTGAACCGTCGCGCATGTTCAGCGGGATGATGCATTTCTGACCCGAATATGCGGAGATGGCCCCCTTGCGGATGATGTTGTCATCACCGATATAGTTGTGCACACTTTCGAAAGCCTGCTTTTGCCATTCCGTCTCAGTTGCATCCACACAACCTTCCCCTGCAAGATAGTCCATGACAAGTCCCACAATGACACTGCGGTTCAGCTTCGCCCACTGCTGGCACAAGCGCATGTCGTGCAAGTAATCCTCGCGATAAGCCCCCGCCAGGTAAGAAAGGTCGGGCGGAATCGCCGGTTTACGCATTTTGAACGAATTATGCAACTCACGAACGGCATCTTGCAGTTCCGCCCTCCGCCCGGCTTGTTTATAAGTTTCTATGAGCCGGGCTTGTTCTTCCATCAGTTCCGCCCAGCCCGACTGGCACTTCACGGCCAGCTTCTGGTAAATCTGCGCCACCTGTTTTCCAAAATTGCGGCTTCCGGTATGCACGACCAAGTAAGTCATCCCGCTGTCATCCTTGTCCAATTCGATGAAATGGTTCCCGCCACCTAGCGACCCCATGGATTGGTTGAGCCGCTTCGTATCCTTCAAATCCCGATAAGCCCTCAACTGCTTGATAAGTTCCTTACCCTCGCGATACATGTCCATGTATTTCAACGGAAGCGGTGCATACCGCGCATCGCGGTAATTGCGTCCCGAAGGGATGTGGCGCAGGATGAATTCGTTCAGTGCATGGTAATCCATCGGCTTTGCGCAAGCAAACGGCTGCACAAAAATGCCGCAACCGATGTCCACCCCCACAATATTGGGAATCACCTTGTCGCCCAAGTCTCCCGTGAAGCCAATGACACATCCCGCCCCGGCATGCACGTCGGGCATAATCCTGACCTTGCACCCGCTGAAAGCATCAATGGCCAGCAAACCCCTTATCTGTTCGATGGCACTGTCTTCAATGTCCTTCGTGAAGACCTTCACGTCGTGCCTGCCATTGTCTGTCAAATCCACTGTTTCCATTGTCTTATTATTATAAGGTATAGGCAAAGTTAATCCATAAGGTGTGCCAAAACAAAGCAGAATACAAAAAAACAATATGAATGTCCGCGAATGCCCAAATTCGCAAATTTGCAACTGCTAATGCAGCCACTGGAAGGCGGGACAGTCTTGGCATCCGCATGGAAAACAAAAGGGTCGTTACGACCCCAAAATCAGAATGTCATGAAATGCTTGTGAAAACAGACAAATTGTTCCGTTTCGGATGATTTTCGTGACGCGACTTTTGCGCAATCCGGCCCAAATGGCAGATTTTTGCGCGGTTTTTTTGCACAAAACGGGTTTTCTGTGCAAGTTTTTGTCAGAGTCATTCACTTTTTGGAGCTGTCTGACGAGAAATTTCGGGGCCGGAACGCGAAATTCCGAGCCTCGGAATTCTTTTTTCGGGGCTCGGAATTTTATTTTCGGGGCTCGGACGAAAAAATCCCGGTACAGAAACTTTTTCGCGGCGGCTTCAGGGCCGTTTTTCTTTCCCGTTGGAACTTTTTCCCGGACACGTTTCCCGTGTCATTTTGTCGGCGGAATCCTCCGACGGGCTTTCCCGCCGGTCGGACTTCCGCGCCGGGAGTGTCCCGTGTCCCGTCAAAAGGGCAGGTTTGGAGGGGATTCCGCGACATTTTGATTTCCATAAGGTACTTGTGGCTGCGTTCTTTCCGCGCCGTCCCGGCCCGGTGGCCGGATACGCGAATCTCAGAAGGCGAAAATGAGCAAATTGTCACCGCCACCCGAAGTGTCATTCTGTCAATGGAAGGATGTGCGCAGGGGGCAACACTTCCTCGCACCGAAATCCGGATATGTCCCCTTTCAGGGGGCGCATTGTCATTACTGCGGATTTTGGGCCGTTTGCGGAATTAAGAACAAAGTTGTGCCACACTTTTTCACAAGCCAACGCTACTTTTGCCTTACGAATATAGCAAGACACGATTTGCGCGGACCCGTGGAAAATCAGGCTTTTCCTTGCCTCTCCGCTCACCTTTCCTTATATTTGCGGCATACTCTTTAAAAACATACCACTATGGCATCAAATCTTTTAGGACGATACGTTTGGCTCGTGGACATCCTGCTCCGCCACGGGCGGCTGACGCTCAAGGAAATCAACAAGCTGTGGCAAGAGAGCGGCCTAAGCTATGGTGAAGAAATCCCCAAACGCACATTCCACAACCACCAGGTGGCCATCAAGGACATTTTCGACATCTACATCGAATGCGACAGGAAAGACCACTATCGTTATTACATCGACGAACCGGAACGACTCAAAGGCAACGACTTCCGCAGTTGGCTCATCAGCTCCTACGCCACGTTGAACCAAATTCAGGCCGACAGCAAGCTGGTGAACAGGATTATCTTCGAGAATATCCCCTCGGGACAAACCTGGCTCACCTGCATCGCCGATGCCATGCGCCACGACAGGGTGCTCACCATCACCCACCAAGGATTCGGAAAACCGGAACCCACCACCTTCGACATCGAACCCTACCTGCTGAAGGTCGTGAAACGCCGTTGGTACGTGGTGGCGCGAAGTCCCTATTACTCCGAAAGGAACAAGGCTAAAGGCTGCGGGCCGGAAAACGTGTACCTGGTGTATGCCCTCGACCGCATCTCTGCCATCCAAGAGACAGGCCGGACTTTCGACATGGACAAAGACTTCGACGCGCAACGCTATTTTGAAGGTTGTTGTGGCGTAATCACTTCGGACGAACCCATGCAGCGCATCGTGCTCCTGGCATACGGGCAAACCATCGACTACCTGCGCACGTTGCCCCTCCACGGCACACAACGCGAAATAAAGACCACCGACGAAGCCGCCGTTTTCGAATACCGGCTGAAGCCGACCTTCGACTTCTACCAGCTGGTACTGGCCCAAGGCGACCAGGTGGAAGTGTTGGAACCGCAATCGGTGCGCGATGAGATGCACAACTTTGCCCGGAACATGTTAAACTACTATACAGAAAAGAAAGAGGAGAACCAACCATGCAAGGACTGAACTTCATCGCCATCGACTTTGAAACGGCCACAGGCAAGCGGGCTTCCATCTGCGAAGCCGGCATCTGCGTGGTGCGCGACGGACAAATTGCGGAAACCCGCTCATGGCTCGTCCGTCCGCAAGGAAACTATTACAGTTATTGGAACATGCAGATTCACGGCATACACCCGACCGACACGGCCGATGCGCCCGAGTTCCCCGAAGTGTGGGCGGAAATCTGCGGATACCTTAAACACAGCCCCGTGCTCGTGGCCCACAATGCCGCTTTCGACATCGGGTGCATCCGCCATTCGCTGGAACTTTACGGTCTGGAAAAGCCCGACACGGCCTATTACTGCTCGCTTCGTGCCGCCCGCAAGCTCTACGACTTCGGCTGCAACAGCCTGGATTACCTTTGCAACCAGTTCGAAATCCCCTACGGACAGCACCACCGCGCGGGTGATGATGCCGAAATGTGTGCCCGGCTGTTCCTGCGCGAAATCAAGGATGCCGCACGGCGCGGACTGGACGGAATGGACTTTTGCAACGGGACACTATAGGCATACACGCACATTCAAGGAACAGTTCGCATTTTGGGGGATTTAACACGAATGGAAAAATGAATTGAGGCAATTGGGTGGCGCAGAGTTTCTGTTTCTACAGGCCCTGAATGTCGGCAGTCAAAGCCGGCCGGAAAGAACTGTCCCGCCTCGCAGGAGGAGTTTTTTCTCCGCACGGGCAAGTGACGGGAAGCAGGGCATTTGATTTCAAACGAATATTCGTCAGTCGTTAAATCCACAAGATTAGGAACAGTTCCCCTTTTTGCTAACTAGGACTCGGAGGGGGAGGCATTTTCCTTAATATGGCATAAAACACCCCATTTTATGTTGCTATTTACCCTATCCCCCATAATAGGCACGACGGCATGGACAATGTGCTGGACAAACGCCGAATCCCGGGAATCCGAATTGGTAGATGTATATAACCTTACCGGAACCCTCGTACGCCGCCAGGTGAAACGCGCCGATGCGGTGAAAGACCTGAAGAAGGGCATATACATTGTTGGCGGACAAAAATATGTAGTGACTGAGAGATAATACCGGAAAACGGTGAAGTTTTCCCATTGTACCTCATAAACATGAATTCGATATAATTCAAGACATCGCAAGAAGCCCGCCATTGACGTGTGTCGTCAAAGGCAGGCTTCTTTTTTATTGTCAAAGAGAAATGGTTTGCGAATTGCACAATTGAAAGTTAGACGTGAGTCCAACTCTTCTTTTAGTATGGCTTTTGGGAATAATGTCCAAAGATGAAAGTTTCAGGCCCTGGAACTGGTGTTCCGGGCTTTGAAACTTTCATGTTGCTTTTTCCTCCCCGTTTTTTGCGGTTCGGGATTTTATTGATAACTTGCCGCGCCAAAATTATTGAGTGCACCAAAAGCAAGCCATGAAGATATTGCATACTGCCGACCTGCACTTGGGGCAGGTCATTTACCAGAACTACGACCGCACCGACGAACACGACTGCTTTTTCTCCCAGTTGGAGCAATGGTGCAGGGAGGAACGTCCCGACGCCTTGGTCGTGAGCGGCGACGTGTTCGACATACAGCAACCGTCGGCCGCGACGTGGAAAAACTTCACCGACCGCTTCGTCCGCCTGCATGAGGCTTCGCCCGGCATGCACATCGTCATCGTCGCGGGAAACCACGACTCCGCCTCCCGCATCCAATCCCACAACGCCGTGTGGAAACTGGCCGACGTACATCTCGTCGGTATGCCGCCACCGGCCGGCCCAACTGCGGCTGACGGATGGCAAACGCGCTTCGTCATCAAGTTGCCGGGCGGCTATGTCGTGGCATTGCCTTACATGACCGGCGAGCGCACCGCCACCCTCCAAGCCCTGCTCAACTTTGTAGAGGCTGACAACACGGACGGAAAACCGGTGGTCATGACAGGCCACCTAGCCGTCACCGGATGCGACACGACAGGCCATGATTTCGACATCGGGCACACCAGGACACAAGCCCCCGCCAGCCTCGGCACAGGATACGACTACCTCGCCTTGGGCCACATCCATAAACCGCAGACCATCGGCCACGAACAGGACTGCATGAACCCGGACGTGACCTATCCCGCTCCCGTCATCCGTTACGCGGGAAGTGCCCTGCACGTGAGCTGCGACGAGAATTATCCGCACACGGCCAGCTGCGTGGAAATCGACCGCCATGGCGGGCTGGTGCGCATCCGGCAACTGCGCATCCGTGAGCTGCGGCATTTCTACACCCTCCCCTCGCCCGACACTTCGTTCACCTGCGCCGAAGATGCACTGGAAGGCATCCGGCAGTTCGCGGAGGAAAAGGGGAAGGGCTACATCCGCCTGCAAATAGACTGCCGCGCGTCGTTGCCTTCCGACTTCAGCCAAATGGCCTATGCCCTCATCGAACCTTACGGGGACGAGCTACGCTACAACCCGAAAATCCTGTGGGCCGGCACACCGGACACCCCCGGGGAGGAGACCGCAAAGCCCAAATTCGAAATAGCGGAAATCCAACAAATGACCGACCCCATGCTTTTCATCGAAAAGACCTGGGCACAGTACCCTGAACTTGACTTAGACGAAGTGCGCGAAGCTTTTGTCGAAATAGAGGCGGAAATGAAACGCATGGAGGAAGAAGACAGCACATCCGGCAAAAAGGCCAAAAAGAACTGACACGACAAGCCACACCGTCATGAAAATAAGGAAACTGCATATCAGAAACATCGCGTCCATCGAGCAAGGAGACATCGACTTCGGAAACGGGCTGCGCGACGCCGTGAGCGGCGAAACAGCCCCCCTCTTCCTCATCAGCGGCGACACCGGCGCGGGAAAGACCGTCATCCTAGACTGCATCTCCATGGCTTTGTACAAGAAAACCCCGCGGCTGGACAGCGTGACGAACATCACGAAAAACGACTATGTCAACGCGGAAGGCGAAACGTTGCGGGTGGCCAGCATCGAACAATACACCCGGCTCGGCATCTCGGAACGCGACCCGTCTTACAGCGAAGTGGAATTTGAAGGCAACGACGGCATCATTTACCACGCCCGGCTCACCTTGGGAATGCAACGCTCCCGCAAACAGCTCAAACACCGCTCACCCAAATGGGAAGTGAAACAAGGAGATGCCGACTGGCTATCGGGCAACAACGAGGTGGCCGGCATCATCATGCAAGCCGTGGGGCTCAGCTTCGAACAGTTCGGGCGCATGGCCATGCTGGCGCAAGGACAATTTGCCACCTTCCTCACCGGCAACAAATCGGAACGCGAAGCCATCCTGGAACAACTGACCAACACGGAACGCTTCTCCAAATACGGCACGGCCATCAAGAACCTTTTCGACCGGGCAAAAGCCGCATGTGGACAGGTGCAGGCCGAATACGACACAGAAGCGGCGCACATTCTGAAAGACGAAGAGAAACTGGCTCTCCTCGACAATCAAGCAAAACTGGAAACGAACAAGAAAGAACTGGAAACAAAAGTCCGCCTCAACGAGGAACGGCTTGCCCTTGTCGGTACCATAGAAAAATGCAGGAAAGACATCGCCGCAGCCCTGCAAGCATTGGAGTTTCTGGAGAAAACCATGCAGGAAGAGGCGTACAAAGCGGATGCCGCACTCGTCCACGGATGGGACAACACCACCAGCCAACGCCAAGCCTGGACAAAAATGAAAGACGCACAGGAAAAGCGGGACAAGACCCACATGAAAGAACCTGTGCGCCACGCCGCTTTCCAAAGGCTCGCCGCCGACTTGGCGCAACGCGACAACGACATTCTCCTGCTGAACAAGCACATAGAAGACCTTCGGCAATGGCTGGACAAGCATAAGGATTGGGAGGGGATTTACGGCAAAGCGGGCGAAATCATCCAAAAAATCCGCCAATATGACGAAGTCAGGAAAGGACTGCAAAGCCTGTCCTGCAAAATCCAGGCCGAAGCTTTGAAAACTTCAGTCCTGAAAGACGAAGCGGAAAGAACCACACGGCAAGCCATGCTGGCGGCCAAGGCGGTGGCCGAAAAACAAAAAGCCATAGACGGCCTGAACAGGCAACGGGAGGAGTTGAACCCGGCCTCGGTCAACCGGCAACTTGACACGGCCAACACCATGTACGCCCAATTGTCCCAGCTCAGGCAAACGCTGCAAACCATCGGAAGCGACGCGGACGGACTGGAAAAGCTCGGACTGGAGGTCAAACAACAAGAAGAGACGCTCGCCGCACTGCAAAAGACAACCGCAGAAGCCGAAACAGCCTACAGGCTGGCCCGCGAAAGGGACGAAAAAGCCAACAACCTGCTCCACACCATGCAGACCAGCCTCGAAACGCACCTCGTCACGCTGCGCAAAAGGCTCGCCGAAGAACAAGCCGACACTTGCCCCCTCTGCGGGCAACCTATCGCCCACGCTCTCCTTCACCAGGACTTCAAGACGATGCTGTCGCCCCTTGAGCAAGAAAAAGCCGCCACGGGAACGGCCTTGGCCAAAGCCTTTGCCGCATACGAGGAAGCCAAAAAGAAAAGCGACACCCTGCACGGCATGCTCCAGACGCAAAAGACACAGCTGTCCCGGCAAAAGGAAAGGCTCGACACCCAAAAATCACAGGCTGCCCGCACGGCGCAACGGTTTGGCCTCAACGCGGTGCAACCCATACTCCCGCAAGTGGAAGCCGCGATCGGCTCCGCGACCCAAACCATCAACCGCCTCAAGACCCTTCAGAAGGAAGCCGAGGAACTGCAACTCAAAATCGCCCGCTTATTGGACGAGAAAAAAACGTTCGACGCAGCCAAGGAAGACGCGGAAAAAGCCCAGGTCCGGGCCGAAAAGGCCATTGAAGCCAACGTTAGGGAGATGCGCCACCTGCACGAGCAGGAAGAAGCCGGCAAACAGGCTTCGGACAACTTGGATGCCGACCTGGCCTCCGCGTTAGGCAACCTGATGGCGGACTGGAAAAAAGATACCGCCGCCACAAAAGACGCCCTCGCCGCCGGTGCCGGCACATACGCCAACCAGAAGGCCGCGCTCGAAAACGCCCTGCAACGGCTAAAGGCAACAACAACCCTGACCGCCTCCATCGCCGGCATCCGCGACAAAATCCTGGAATGCCGCACCAGCTGGGCCGCACCTGCCATGCCGGCGGCATACGCCTGCCCGGACATCTACGCCGAGTGGACAAGACTGTTTGCCGACATAGACACGGCCACGAAGGACATTGGCGAATGCACCCGCACCATTGCCGCCTGCGAATCGGTGCTGAAAGATTTCTACAAGGCTTCCGGCATGACGGAAGCCGCCCTCGCCGCCCTCATCGCCAAGGAAGACGAACTGCCTGGAGCGCGCCAACGGCTCAACAACCTGCAAGCCAACGTCACTTCACGCCGCGATGCCGTCGCCATGGCACGGGAACAACAGGCGGAAGCCATGGCAAAACTCGGCATCAGCAAAGAGCAAGACCTGCCCTCCCTAGCGGCCCTGCAAGACGAAAAAAACATGCTGGCCCATGCGCGCGACCAACTCCTGGGCGAAATGACAGTGACCCGCAAACGGCTGGAAGACAACCTGCGCAACGAGGCCCGCTTCAAAGGCATCGCCGCGCGGCTGGAAGCCGCGAAAAAAAACCTTGCCAAATGGGACCGGCTGAATGCCCGCTTCGGAGGCACACGCTTCCGCACCCTCGTGCAGTCCTACGTCCTGCGCCCGTTGCTCAACAACGCCAACATCTATCTGGCCCGCATCACCGACCGCTACAAACTGACCTGCAGCGAGGAAAACGAACAGCTCTCCATCTTGGTGCTCGACCGCTACAACAAAGACCAGGTGCGCAGCGCGACGGTGCTCTCCGGCGGCGAACGTTTCATGATTTCCCTAGCCTTGTCACTGGCCCTCTCCTCGCTCAACCGCCCCGGCATGAACATCGACATCCTGTTCATCGATGAAGGATTCGGCACACTTGACGAGAAAAGTCTCGACTCCGTCATGTCCACCCTCGAACGCCTGCAGGAAATCGCCGGACAGAACGGGCGGCGCGTCGGCATCATCTCCCACCGCGAGGAACTGGACGAACGCATCGGCGTACAAATCCGCGTGGTCAAAAAAGGGGAAGGGCGCAGCCGCATCGAACTGCACGGGACGCGGGCAACATAAGGAAACGCAAAACGGCATGCACACACACCGCTGTTGAATTTCTTTAAGCAAAAGAAACGAAAAACGGGATTTTTGTGTAACTTTGCGGGAAAAGAACAAAAATTCACAAGAATATCACGTCAAAACTCATATCAACATGGAAAAGAGAAAAAGATACTTCCTCTCGGAAGACGAAATCCCACGCTATTGGTATAACATCCAGGCCGACATGGTGAACAAACCCATGCCGCTGCTCAACCCGGCCACACGCCAGCCGATGAAACCGGAAGACCTCTTCCCCATCTTTGCGGAAGAGGTGTCGCGGCAAGAACTCAACCAAACTGACACGTGGATAGAGATTCCCGAAGAAGTGCGCGAAATGTACAAATACTACCGCAGCACGCCGTTGGTGCGCGCCTACGGACTGGAAAAGGCACTCGGCACCCCGGCTCACATCTACTTCAAGAACGAAAGCGTCAGCCCAATCGGGTCGCACAAGCTCAACTCCGCACTGGCACAGGCTTACTATTGCAAAAAAGAGGGGGTGACGAACATCACAACCGAAACGGGTGCCGGACAATGGGGTGCAGCCCTGGCCTACGCCGCCAAGGTGTTCGGGTTGGAAGCTGCCGTCTATCAGGTGAAAATCAGTTATGAGCAGAAACCCTACCGCCGCAGCATCATGCAGACCTTCGGCGCACAAGTGACACCCTCGCCCTCCATGTCCACCCGTGCAGGAAAGGACATCCTGACGCGCGAACCTAACAACCAAGGCTCGTTGGGCACGGCCATCTCGGAAGCCGTGGAACTGGCGCGCGAAACACCAAACTGCAAATACACGCTCGGCTCCGTCATGAGCCACGTCACCCTGCACCAGACCATCATCGGACTGGAAGCCGAGAAACAAATGGAAATGGCCGGCGAATATCCCGACGTCATCATCGGCTGCTTCGGTGGCGGCTCCAACTTCGGCGGCATCAGCTTCCCCTTCATGCGCCACACCATCAAGGAAGGGCGCAAGACACGCTATGTGGCCGCAGAACCGGCTTCGTGCCCCAAACTGACGCGCGGGCATTTCCAATATGACTTCGGCGACGAAGCGGGCTACACGCCACTCCTCCCGATGTTCACCCTCGGCCACAACTTCATGCCGGCCAATATCCATGCGGGCGGCCTGCGCTACCACGGTGCCGGTGTCATCGTGTCGCAGCTCCTGAAGGACAAGCTGATGGAAGCCGTTGACATCCAACAGCTGGAATCCTTCGATGCCGGCACGCTCTTCGCCAAGGCCGAAGGCATCATCCCCGCGCCGGAATCGTGCCACGCCATCGCGGCTGCCATCCGCGAAGCCAACGCCTGCAAGGAAAGCGGCGAGGAGAAGGTAATCCTTTTCAACCTCTCAGGCCACGGACTCATCGACATGAGTGCCTACGACCAATACTTGGCTGGCAACCTGACCAATTCGGAACTGACCGACACGGACATCCAGCACAATCTGGACGAGATAAAGGACTTGTAAACACAACGCGTTTGCATGCGAATAAGAAAGGGCACGTTGGAACATGGAAATCCGACGTGCCCTTTTTCAAACGTTTCAATGCCGCCTCCACACAGGCAGCCCGAATAACCCGGAATTTCTCAATCTCCCATTTCCAAATTCGTGAAACGGGAAGTGGCGCGGAATCCCGGATCGGGGTATTCGAAGAAAGGAAACCGGCGTTCTGTCTCGCCTTCGGTATAGCTCCAAAGGCTGGCATACTCACCCATGTCCTCCCCCATGGCTTGCAACTGAGCCAGATAACGATAAACAGACTTGTTCTCGCGGATATACACCTCAGGCATCCGGTCGATGACGGGACTGTGGCGACGAGTACGGTCGTGGTCGAAACGCAGGACGCGCCGCCCGTCGGCCCCGATGCCGACCAATGCGAACGTCATACTCTTGCCGATGCCGGGAAGGTTGAGCACGTTGCGGTCGCTGGCCACGAAAGGAATATCCTTCTCCACACAGAAACGGCGCAAGACGGCATCCGGACGTGACGCGGCGCGCAAGTGTGCCATGCATTCCGCCTCGTCGGCAGGCGACAAACGCCCGAAAGCCTTCTCCTCCCGCGCTTCCTGCAGTGAACGGGCATTGGGCGCGAACACCTCGTAATTCTCCTCAAAGCCCTTCACCGAGAAAGTGTAATAGCACACCACGCCCAGTCCGTTCAACACGCGGCGCAGCTTGGCCGTGTGCCCGCGGCGCGAAGCCGCCACGTTGTAAACCAACTGGTTGGTGACCGACCATCCGGTGGAAAGCAGCCGTCGGACAGCCTCTCGCGCCTCCGGCGTGACCTCCAAGGGCGACTGGAAATGCGTCTGGATGAAAAACTGGCGGACACCTGCTGCCGATGCCTTTTCACGGAACGTGCGCAGGATGTCCAACAACTCGTCGTCCACGCGCATGGGCAGGTAAACCGGCAGGCGCGTCCCCAGGCGTACCCGCTGCAACTCGGCATATTTCTCCCCGTCGGGACGAAGCCGGTTGGCCTCCCGTTTCCGCACAGCCATGCGATAGACGGCCTCCAGCAGATGGCGCAACGTGGCGTTGCGGCTCATCAGCGCGTCGCCGCCGGTAATCAGGATGTCGCGCAACTGGGTGTCCTGTTCGAAATATTCCATCAACCTGCGCAGCCTCATGTTCCACGTCTCTTTCGGTTTCAGGCTTTCCAACTCGAAATTCAAGCGTTTGCTCTGAAAATCGTACATCCGCTGGCAGGACGCGCAAAGCCCGCCACAGGCACGACCCATCGTGTCGGGAATCAGGATGGCCACGTCCGGATAGCGGCGGTGGATGTTATGCCCGTCCGGCAAAATCCACCCGGCCACGTTCGGCCGTCCGGCCTCCACCACGTCCTCACGCTCCCAAGCGCGGATATGCCCGAACGTGTCCACCAGCCCGGCGGAATAGAGCACGTAACTCCGGATGGCTGTGTCGTCATAGCCTTTGCCTGTGGGGTTCAACAAAGAAAGATAATAAGGTGTGACGAAGACCGGCATGCCTTTTTCCTGCGCACGGTGGTATATGCGCAAAGTCTCCTCGTCCAAGGTGCCGCCCAGCATGCGGTTCAGTTCCGCCGCGCTCTTCACCGCCATGGCCAAATGGAAGCGGTAGTCCTGCCACCATTGCTCCACAAGGGCCAGCTTCTCCTCCGCCCCGAGGCCGGCCGGAAACACGTAACGCCCCGCCCCCGGGGAACGGTGCTCAATTTTCCGCACCAACAGTTCCATGATGCGCCGCTTGTTCTCCCGGCGCACCTCCATCACGTGCCTGTTCAGCCCGTCGGGCCAACGCCTCATCCACCGGCGGAGCGTGTCCTTGTCCGGCCTCTCCAAAGCCGTTTCCTGCAAACGGACGAACAAATGATAAACATCCAACGCGAAATCCACAGACAACCCCTCCAAGCCTCCGCGCCCCGTGAGGAAACGCCACAACAGGGACAAGGTTTCCAACCGGATATCCTCGTCGCGCGAGGATTCATGCACCGTTCTCCCTTCGCAGTCCGCCAACCGCCTCAACGTGGCCGCCGCGCTACCTGGCGTGGGACTCCCGGGCAATGCCTCCCGTAACCGCTGCCGGAAGTCCATCCCGTCCCTGCACTGCAAAGCCAACACCGTCCATTCCGGGAGTTTTTCCGCGAACCTGTTTCTTACTTCGTCCAATGTGATTGTGCTCTTCTGTGGTCTCATGCGTCCGTCTCCGTTTATTGCCTGTACGCCGGGGAAATCCGACAAAATGCGTACAAGCCCTTTCATGCTTTAAATTTAAGCAAAAAGAAGGAGTCTGGCAAACGGAAGGAAATCCTTTTCAAGCTTTTTAGAAGAGATTATCAGAAGGAAAGATAAAAGCCTCCATCCATCATCTCCAAGACATAAGAAACCGTAATGAAGGTATTCATATCTGCGCTATGGGTTATTCGGGATTAAGGCAAACTTCGTATCTTTGTATCCACAGAAAAAGACTTATCAACACGACAATGAAAACAGACAAGACGCTCGCACTCTTCCTGCTGGCCGGAGGACTACTCCCTATCCCTGCAAAATCTGCCGACACAGACTCAACCGCAACCAGAAACACACGTCCCTTGCACGAAGTAGTGGTGACCGGCACACGCGACGAAGCCGACATCCGCCGCACCCCCTCCACCGTGTCCGTCATCGGACGCAAACAAATAGAACAATCCCACAATCCCTCCCTGCTGCCCGTGCTGACGGAACAAGTGCCGGGACTCTTCGTCACCTCGCGCGGCATCATGGGCTACGGCGTGTCCGGCGGGGCTGCCGGCGGCATCAGCCTGCGGGGACTGGCCGGAGGAAGCGGACGGGTAATGGTGCTCATCGACGGCCACCCGCAATACATGGGACTCATGGGGCATCCCATCTCGGATGCCTACCAGTCGCCGCTGGCCGAACGCGTGGAAGTGTTGCGCGGGCCGGCTTCCGTGCTCTATGGCTCGAACGCCATGGGCGGTGTCATCAACATCATCACGCGGCAAATGCAGACGGAGGGTGTGCGGACGGATGTGGACTTGGGCTACGGTTCCTATAACACGCTCCAGGCAGAAGCCACCAACCGGGTGCGCCAAGGCCGGTTCACCAGCATCGCCAGCGCATCTTATAACCGCACGGACGGACACCGGCCCGACATGGGCTTCGAACAATTCGGGGGATACGTCAAACTGGGCTATGCACTGTCCAAGGCGTGGGACATCCGGGCAGACGTGGACATCACCCACTTCAACGCCTCACAACCGGGAGAAACGTCCGCACCCTTGCTCGATGCCGACCAGCGCATCACGCGCGGCATGGCTTCCATGGCCGTCGAAAACCACTACGGGCGGACATCCGGCGCGTTGAGCCTCTTCTACAACTGGGGGCGGCACAACATCAATGACGGATACACGCCCGGGGACAGCCCGCTGGACTACCGTTTCCATTCGCGCGACGAGATGATGGGCATTTCATGGTACCAGAACGCGAGGCTTTTCCGCGGCAACCAGCTGACCGTGGGCGCGGACTGGTTCCGCATGGGCGGAGAGGCATGGAACCAATATGTCGCAGGGGAACAGAACGGCAAACGGCAGGACATCGTGGACCGGACACGGAACGAAGTGGCGGGCTACATCGACTTCCGGCAGGACATCGCCCCGTGGCTGGCCCTGAATGCCGGGCTGCGGATTGATTACCACGAAGAAGCCGGCACGGAATGGATTCCACAAGCGGGACTGGCTTTCGTGCTGCCCCGCAATGCGGACATCAAACTGACGGCCAGCCGCGGTTTCCGCCATCCGCTCATCCGCGAAATGTTCATGTGGGGGGCCGCCAACCCCGACCTTGAGGCGGAAAGCCTGTGGAACTACGAAGCGGCATTCTCCCAAAACCTGCTGGAAGGCCGCCTGACCTACGGGGCCAACATCTTCTACATTCGTGGCGACAACATGATTGCCACGGCATCGGCCGGCGGACGCATGCGGAACGTCAACACGGGAAAAATAGAAAACGCGGGCACGGAACTGCAAGCCGCCTACCGCATCTCGCGCCGGTGGAGCGTGGATGCCAACTACAGCTACCTGCACATGGCACATCCCATCGTCTCGACACCGGAACACAAACTCTATGCAGGCGCGGCCTTCACGCAAGGAAGATGGAATCTGACCACAGGAGTGCAATACATCCAAGGGCTTTACACGCAAGTAAAGACCAACGGACAAGGAGACGAGACGCAAGAAAACTTCGTGCTATGGAACGTGCGCGGCTCGTTCCGCGCCACGCGGTTTCTCGACATCTATGTGCGGGGCGAGAACCTGCTGGCCCAACGATATGAAACGATGGCTGGCTACCCCATGCCGAAAGCCACCTTCATGGGTGGAGTGCGCTTCCGGTTCTAAGAAACTGTTTTGAATTTCTACAAAAAGTTTATGGATTCCGCAAACGGCCCAAAATCCGGATTCGGCACGAAAGGAAATGGGAACTGTTCCTAAACTTGTGGATTTAACGACAGACGAATATTCGTTTGAAATCAAATGCCCTGCTTCCCGTCACTTGCCCGTGCGGAGAAAAAACTCCTCCGCCTTGCAGGGGAGGTGGCTCGAAG